>JAZDGZ010000249.1:0-2898 GCA_043806375.1 Pseudomonadota bacterium
TGAAATCAACAGCTCAGGGTTCGTATCTCACAAATATGGGATTTGAGGTGAGGTGCTTCCTGGAGTCGATGAGGCGATAGTAGGTCATCTCGCCGGATGGGGCATCATGATCCGCGTATTCGACCTCCAGGGGCGCCGTGCCCTCGAAGGTCCGGATGAGGGTGCCGCCTCTGATGAGGTAAACGGTCACCGGGGCAGGGGTTGCAGGCTCAAATGAAACCTTGAACCTGATCACAGGGCCACGGGCGGTCCTCAGAGTCTCTCCCATGAAAGCCATGTCCGTCTCATTCCCCATGACATTGAAATACTCCAACAGGGGGCGTGTCCTGCCGTCGCTCCTGGAGGCATACATGCGTCCTTTTTTCATGGCCTCGAGGACCCCCTTCTTTGAGAACTCCCTTACCAGAAAGGTGGTGGGAAAGTCCCCCAGTTTCAGGCCCAGACGCCCGTCCTGGTGAAAGTCCGCCGTTGAGATCCCCCAGGGGGGCCTTTCTCTCCGGCCCCGGCAGTATTCGTTCAGGACCCTGTCCCATTCCTTTCCGGGATCGGTAACCGTGATGTGGTCCCCGTAGATGGCGGCGAATCCTGTGTAGTCGCTTGACTGATGAAGGACCTGGGGGTAGGGGGGGGTGCTCACGTGGATAGGCCCGTGTTTTCTGAGTCCGGATCGCTGCTCCGGATAGTTCCAGAAGGAGAGACCGCCTCGCTCGTTGACATAGTCGATCACCTCCTGAAACGGGGCAATCCCATGGTCGCCCTGGTAGGGGCTTCGCAGGGAACCCCTGAAGGGATTGTAATCGATCACGGCCAGGGTGGAGAAGAGGACAAGGACGATGCCGACCCAGCGATAAGGCCCCCTCCACCGCAGGAGAATCAGGCCGATCACAAAGGGGATCAAAAATATGATCAGCCCGGGAAGCAGCTGGGAAGTGTGTTTCAGGGAGAGGGGGCTGTCCATATTGGGGATGAACCTGTAGTCCTCCGGCTTGTTAAAACCGATGATCAGGATTCTCCGGTCGTATTCATGGGCAGTCAGGTTCCCCTGGAAAAACGAACCGGTCCAGTAATAGTAAGGCGACGTGATACAACCGGGAATAAGGATCATATCAGGATATTTTTTGGAGAGGCGATCGATTTCGGCAAGGTATTTGTCGATGCCGTGAGTCATGATGGAAGGGAACGCCTTCTTATACCGGAGGATGTTTCTAAAGGGTGGAACCCCGTAGGAGAGTGCGATTCGATCATGATCGGTAAAGCAGATGACCTTAAACCCCCTGGAGCGGGCCAGCCCCACGATCTCTTCCATGGTGTGAGGGGAGTCGCTGAATGAGGTCCTGAGATCGATGAGTCCGGGGAGGCTCTGGTAGGTTCCCTGCTCAGGGTTGGCCAGGGCGGGCAGGCTCATGAGAGAGATGAACAGGAAAAGGGTGAGAGACCAGGGTAACCGTTTTCGTGGAGGGGAGGAGACGTGCACCAGGACGACCTTACCTTTCTAGCGATTTTTTTGAATTGACAGGGGCCGGTTCATAACGTACATTGCCCTAACCAAAATTTAAACACATTTTCTTTAACCTGTCCATTTTAAAGGGGTTTATTGTCATCAGACGCCACCGCAAATAGATGGGGAGTCATGCGAGTAAAGTTTTGGGGGACTAGGGGATCTATTCCCGTACCGGGCAAAGAGACCATCCAGTATGGCGGGAACACCACGTGCCTGGAGGTTACCCTCCAAAGCGGCAAGATTGTGGTCATCGATGCGGGGACGGGCATAAGGGCCCTGGGCGATAAGCTGGCCGCCGAAAATGAGAGGGTGGAGGTTCACCTCCTCATGACGCACATCCACTGGGACCATGTGCTCGGGTTTCCTTTCTTTGGTCCCATTTATAATCCTTCCAGCAAAATCTGCATTGACGGATATCACACCTGCATGAAAGGCCTCAGGCATACCTTTGACAATAAGATGGGAGACGGCTTTTTCCCCGTCAAGTTTGATGATCTCAAGGCTGACATCACTTACCTCGAAGAACTTGACAAGGGTATCCTGGAGATCGACGGCACGGTGATCGACTGTATCCCCCTCCAGCACCCTCAGGGAGGGTTCGGTTATCGGCTTCGGGAAGGGGAAAAGACCCTCGTTTTCATCACCGATAATGAATTGAGAGATGATGCGTGGGCGGGGAGATCCCAAAAGGATTTTATAGAATTTTGCATGGGGGCCGACGTCCTGATCCATGATGCCCAGTACACGCCCCAGGAGATCGATGACCGGCGCGACTGGGGCCACTCCGACTTCCCCTCTACCTTTGAGCTCGCTTACAGGGCCGGCGTCAAGAAGTTGATCCTCTTTCACCATGACCCCACCAGAACAGATCCCCAGGTCACAGCCATTTGCGAGCTGTGCGAAGGCCTTGCCAAAGAGAAGAGATCTCCTATCATCATTGAAGCCGCCAAGGAAGGGACCGAGTTCGAGCTTTAATCTCTCTGAGGAGACAAGATGGAAGGCCTCTTTGAATTGATGACCTCCCTGGATCGAGGGAAGCATGAGAAGGTGGAGACCCGTCTCGGCATTCGCCTGAAGATGGCAGGCCACGAGACGGTGTGTCCTCTCACCAGGCCCTGTAATACCTATGAGGCCCTGGAACTCGAGGCAGAGGGGATAAAGAAGGATCTGGAAAGGACCTTGAAGAAGGCAAAAGGTCTGTTCCAGACCACGGAGCACCAGACCGGACTCGGATTGAATCCCCATATGACTCCTGAAGAGATCTGGTCTCTTTTGTCCGGGACAGAGGCTGAGCGGACCTTTGTTGAGGCCTTTAACGGCCTGGATGAGGCCAAGAGGAGAGAAATCGCCGAACACGTCCTGACACGATGCAACGTCTTCTCGGGCAGGGCGGCCAC
>JAZDGZ010000250.1:0-4036 GCA_043806375.1 Pseudomonadota bacterium
CGTGGACAGCCTGGACGCCATGACCGCCGACTGGACAAAGGTGCCCTACGAGATCCTCGGGCGCATATCCAACCGGATCATCAATAACGTCCGCGGCGTGAACCGCGTCGTCTATGACATCTCCTCCAAGCCCCCCAGCACCATCGAGTGGGAATAATCCGCCTTCCCCCGACGCCGGGGAACTACTCGCCCGGTCCAAAAAGCAACCAGAAGGGGACTGCCCAAACACCAGGGGCCAGCCGCTCAACCTCTCGGCCCCGGGTCACAACGACCCCCAGTCGGAATGCGTTTTTTTCCAGGACAGGCAAGCGGATTCTCTCCATGAGTTCGGTGATGGGTCGAGCATCCTGTCGATGGGCTCTCTCGCTCGCCTTGGCCTCTATGGCAATGAGGCCGCGCGACGAATGAACAACAAAATCCACTTCTAGCCCTGCGCGGGTTCGAAAAAAATTGAGAGAGGGAGGATTGGGTTGCCATGAGAGCCATTTCATCAGTTCGTTGAGAACGGCCGTCTCAAAAAGGGGACCGTCGTTAAGGCTCCTTCTCTCGGAAAGGAGGCGTGCAAGGCCCGTATCGGTCCAGTACAGCTTGGGCGCCTTGATCAGCCGGGAGGAGACGGACGGTTGCAGGGGCTGGAGAAGGTACGCCTGGAAAGAGATCTCGAGAAAACGCAGGTACCTTTTCACCGTATTGACGGCAACCCCCAACTCCCGCGACACTTCGCTATAGGAAAGGATCTGGCCGGTACGAGCGGCAAAAAGGTTCTGGGCAAGGGCAAACTGGTCAAGGTCGGAGACACGGCCCAGATCGGAAAGATCCCGTTCCAGGTAGGTCCGGCGGAAATCCCTGAGCCAGACGGCTCGATCTTCTTTCGCCAAGTGCTCTATCCTGGGGTAACCGCCCCAGAGGAGTTGATCATCGGCCAAGGCTCTCCACAAGCGGCCTGCCTCTGCGGAGGGGGGCTCTCTTTCTATCTTGTTCAGCGCAGGCTCTCCTTGGCGCCATATGAGATCGAGATTGGACCGGGGTACGATCTCGCCTTCGACATTTTCAACGAGGGCCAGCGGCCAGAGTTCCAGGAGGGTGGATCTTCCTGCAAGGGTTTCCCGCACCTGATGAAGCAACAGGATTTGGGATGAGCCTAGGAGCAGAAATCGATGACCATGGCCCCGGTCAACAAGGACCTTGACAGAGTCGAGCAGGCCCGGTTGTTTTTGGATCTCGTCTAGAATCACAAGCCTGCTACCATGGTCCAGCCTGCGGATCGGGTCGGCAGCCAAACGGAGCCTTTCGTCGGGATCGTCAAGAGAAACGTAAATGGGAGGGCCTGATTCCTCCTCGGGCAGCAAATCACGAACCAGCGTGGTTTTTCCGGTCTGCCGTGCGCCAGTGAGGACCGTGACAGGCCATCTTGACAGTCGGGATTGCAGAACAGGCAATAATGCTCTCGGATGAAGTTTCATAGAGACAAATTAGCATTGTTGTTGCAAATTAGCAAGGTATATTTGCAGTATAGGTGAAAAGTAGTCAAGCTCCCCGCGCTTCCGCGCGGGGCATCCTGGCGAAGGCGAGTGATGAGTTGCTCAAATCAAAGGGCAGTAGAGATAGGTGACGGCGCAGATTTCTCGTTAATCCCCTGATCCATAATCCTCTAATCCTTGTCCTTCTGTCTGCTACCGAGTATCCAGTTGTAGGATGGGTTGAGTTCGCGAAACCCATCGAAGCGCTTGCAAGAATAATGCAGCGACTATGACGTTGCTGTGCTTGATATCATTGGAGGCAAAGGGTTTGAACTCCAGGAGGTTGCAAACAAGCGAAAAATCCCCGCTCCCATGCTCACCTCGCACGGCCTGTGTGAGGAGAATTTAAAGAGATCCGCAGAAGAGGGAGCCTCCTTTTATGCACCAAGGATGAGATCAACAGGATTGCCCAATTTGTTGCGGACGTGATCGATATTCCTGCTGCCTTATCCGGCGGGGACCGTGGCGCCCCATAAACCCATGCATCTCGAATTGAAATACCAGGGTTTTCCTGATTGCCAAATGGAATGGGAGCATGTACATTATTTCCGCTATATCATCCTTATCGCTCTTTTAGCAATCATGACGCCTGGAGAAAAATTGCAGGAGGATCTTTGTGGCTGTTTTGACAAATGAGCAAATTGATGAAATTCGAGGGGAATAAGATGCAAAGGCGTGAGGAAGTTCCCTTGTGGCTGAAAAGGCTGGATCTGGTGAGGGCAGAGTTGCGGGGGATGCGTTTCCCTCTCACGGCCGAGGAGGGGGTAAGGCAGTGTGCCAATCTTTCGGCCGTCTCTATGGGGCTGCTCAAGGAGGAGATCAGAAAGACCCTGCGCACCAGAGATAAGGAGGCGGTGGAATTGGAAACTCGTCGCCTCCTAGCCCGTTTTTCCCGTACTGATGCAAGGTGGAAAACTACTCGGAGGAAGGACCGTGCCAGGCCCGAAGCATAGTAGGCTCATGGATGTTCTGGCCGCTATCATCGATTCCTTGAGGAAGGTGAGGGCGCCCTACATAATGATCGGTGCGTGGGCACTGGCGGTGTGGGGAAGGCCTAGGGCAACCATGGACGTGGATTTCCTGGTCATGGTCGACGACAAAGGTCTGGACCGTCTCGGAGAGCAGTTGATTCAGACGGGTTTTTCTATGGATGAAACATGGCTGGATTGGAACCCTTTGCTTAAGGGCGCGCAGCTTCGAATGCAGTACCATGACGTCACAGTCGATTTGATGCGCCCGCGCGACGTTCATGACAATGAGGCTTTTAAGCGGCGGAAGAGGAAACGGCTGGCCGGGCGTTATTGCTGGGTTGTAGCCCCGGAAGACTTTATCCTGCAGAAGCTGAAAGTGGGTCGGCCCAGGGATTTTGAAGATGTTCTCTCCGCCCTGGAGCGATCACGGAAGGCACTGGATTTCAAATACCTGAAGCAGTGGGCTGGACGGCTCGGACTGATAGCGGAGTTGGATTATCTTCTCGAGGAATGAACCTCACGAAATGCCTTATCAGGGTCCTGAAGAATGATTCCTTCCTTTCACTTCTTCGATGGCGGCAGCCACGTCTCTTTCAATCTCTTAGGCGTCTTGTCCGGGAGACGGGATCGGATGCGATCTATGACTTCAAACCGGGCACGCCGTTCCGCCACCAGCTTCTCGTACATCTCCACAGGAATCACGGCTGCTGCAGGACGACCCGAGCGCTCCACAATGAGCTTCTCGCCGCCGTAACGAACCCTGCCCAGCAGTTCGGCAAATCGGTCTCTCGCCTCTTTAGCGCTGATGCGTTTTGTCATTTCAGACCTCTTACTTATGAATTGTTGGATGTTGCCTGAGGATATATCATCCCGATAGCGGACCGGCACGCCCTTCGTACTTCGAGGAGCGCTGACGTCTGTTCTGGACGAACGAAAAATAAAAGACAGTCCCAAAGAAGATCGGTGTGCAATAAAAAAGATCTGTAGCTCATTGGCCGAAAAAAGGCTTGCTTATTTCCACCACAAAATGCATAATATCGACATGAAAGTGGTGGAAAAAGACAAGGTCATCAGCGGCATGCTCAGGGACGAACTCAAGCGGTGCCAGGAGATGCTCGCCGGTTTGCAGAAATCCATTGCCGGGCTTCCAAAAGGCGTTCTCAGTGAGCGAAAGAAGCGCTACCAGGACAAGGTCTATTCTTATTACTCTTTGAAATACCGTGACGGGGATAAAGTCGACAATAAGCACATACCGAGGGATGAAGCGCCGGCGTTGTTGAAGCAACTTGAACAAAGAAAAAAGTTTGAAAAAGAGGCACGCGCCTATAAGAAAAGGATTGACTATCTGTCGAAAATGCTAAAGGCCGGTAAAGGGTGAGGCCGTGCTGCTGACAATCCCGAATAAGGAGATTTACCCGTCCGAAGTGCTGGAGCTCTTCCAGGCATTTCACAATGCGGGTTTCGTGCGAGTCAATTCATTTTCCACCACAAAAACTGGGATTACAGTAGCTTTGTGGGGGAAAACTCCCTTTGCACCGCGAAGGA
>JAZDGZ010000251.1:0-4465 GCA_043806375.1 Pseudomonadota bacterium
CAAGCATTGGAGGGAGAGCCAGAGGCAGTACATGGAAAAGGCGGAAGAGTATTTCGCCCCGGTTCCGATATTTCCGGTCAATCTCTTTAACGATGAGATCCTCGGGTACCGGCGCCTGAAGGACCTGGCCGAAAAGATATACGGGGATCGGAACCCCCTGGAGCGGTTCTTTGAAGGAGAGCCTTACCAACTCACCAAGAAGGACGGCCGCTATCAACTCAGGATCAAGGTCCCTTTCATCGCCAGGGAGAATATCGAACTCAACAAGGTCTCGGACGAACTCGTTGTTCGTGTGGGCAGTTTCAAGCAGCACGTCCTGCTTCCCAGGCACGTGGCAGCCTCCAAGTCGGTGAAGGCCAGGCTGGAGGGGCAGCATTTGTACGTCTATTTCGGAGGGGAGGATGACCATGGCTAAGAAAAAAGTCGAAGATGAGGTCTTTGTGTGCCCCGTGGGCAAATTCTTTTCGGATCTTGAAAAGGTCTCGCGCAGGAAATCCAAATTCTTTGAACACATGAACCTCTCGAAAGTCGAGTTCCTGAAGGCGATCAGATCGCTCGTGGACGAAAGAATAGAGGACCTCGAAAAGAAGGGCTCTTCCAAGGGGGAAAAGAAGGCGACCAAGATCAAAGTGGAATAAGGCGTCCCAGGCCAACGGATGAGGCTCTTTGGTATTGCTTTGCAGGGGAAGGCAAGGTGGGTCTTTCATGAAAGCTCCAAATTCGAAACGCCCTAAACGGATGAACCCCTTCAAGTTCCGTCTCCAGGAGCAGGGAAATAACTTCAGATTTGTTTGATGACCGGCGCAATACAGTTGACGCATAGGATCACCTCTGCTAGAAGACCCTCAAATCGATGAGAGGAGACCAGGGCCTTTTGGAATTCACCACCATCAAAGGTTTCAAAGACATCCTCCCCGAAGAGGCAGGGACCTGGCAACGCTTGGAATCCAAGGCGAGAAGGATCTTCAGGTCTTTTGGATTTCAGGAGATCAAGCCACCCCTTCTGGAAATGACCGAACTCTTCAGCAGGAGCATCGGGGAGGAAACGGATATCGTATCCAAGGAGATGTACTCCCTCTCCGACAGCAAGGGGAGAAGCATGACCCTGCGCCCGGAGGCGACGGCCTCTCTGGTGAGGGCCTACATCCAGCACAGGCTCTATCAGAAGAATCCTGTCCAGAAATTGTTCACCATCGGCCCCATGTTCAGGCACGAGCGACCCCAGAAGGGGAGGTTCAGGCAGTTCCACCAGATAGACGCAGAAATCCTCGGGGACCCCGGGCCCCTGTCCGATGCCGAGATCATTGTCATGGCCGTGATGCTTTTCGAGGCCGTCGGCCTGGGCGACCTCTCCCTTCTCATCAATTCCCTGGGGTGCCCCGAATGCAGGACCCTTTTCAGGGAAGACCTCAGGAAATACCTGGTTCAGAAGTCTCATACCCTGTGCACAGACTGCGAGAGGAGGGCCGTCACCAATCCCCTTCGGGTCTTTGATTGCAAGGTGGACGGGTGCAAGGAGGTGGTCTCCGCCGCCCCCTCCATCCTGGATTACATCTGCCCGGACTGCTCCGAGCATTTCAGAACCCTCCAGGGGCATCTGGAAGCCTACGGCATCCCCTTCACCCTGAACCACACACTGGTTCGCGGACTCGATTACTACACCCGAACGACCTTCGAGATCCAGACGGAGAGGCTCGGCGCGCAGAATGCGGTCCTGGGCGGGGGCAGATACGACGGTCTTTCAAGGCAGTTGGGCGGTCCCGATCATCCTGCCATCGGATTCGCCCTTGGAATGGAGAGGCTGGTTGCCCTGCTGGATCAGGGACCCGTGCATGGAGGGGATACGTCCCCCGACCTCTTCATGGTTGCCCTTGGCGACGAGGCCGGGAAGAGGGTCTTCAAGTGGGCCAATGACTTGAGGAGGCTGGGCATCTGGGTAGAGATGGAATACACCCCCAAGGGCTTGAAGGCCCAGCTGAAGAGGGCGGACCGGATCGGGGCAAAAAGGGTGCTCATCGTGGGTGACGACGAGCTGGCCGCGGGCAAGGGCATCCTCAGGGACATGCAGACAAAAACTCAGCAGGAATTGGATCTTGACGGTCTTGTCGAAGGTTTAAAGGCTTTGATATTATAGGACGTAGAGGCACATGAGGGAGTCTGAAAAGATACAGATCGATGGACTGGGCGACTGGAAGAGGACCCATGACTGCGGAGGCCTGAGGCCGGAGCATATCGGTCGGGACGTCCTGCTCATGGGATGGGTCAACAGCAGGAGGGACCTCGGAAACCTGATCTTCATAGACATGAGGGACAGAGAGGGCCTGACCCAGATCGTCTTTGATCCCCAGGTGGATCAAGAGAGCCATGAGAGGGCCCATATTCTGAGAAACGAATGGGTCCTGGCCGTGAAAGGAAAGGTTTCGCCCAGGCTGGAAGGCCAGGAAAACCCCAAGCTCCCCACCGGCGCCGTGGAGGTCATGGTCACCGACATCAGGATACTGAACAGGACCGAAACACCCCCCTTCCAGGTGGACGGCGCAGTGGACGCATCAGAGACCCTGAGGCTGAAATACCGGTACCTGGAACTCAGACGAAAAAAGGTCTTTGACCATTTCCGTCTCCGGCACCTTATGACCGTCTGCATCAGGGATTATCTGAACAGAAACGGATTTATCGAAGTTGAGACGCCCTTTCTCACCAAGAGCACCCCTGAAGGGGCCAGGGACTACCTCGTCCCCAGCAGGGTGAGCAAGGGTCATTTCTATGCCCTGCCCCAGTCCCCCCAGCTCTTCAAGCAACTCCTCATGGTCGCCGGTTTTGATCGGTATTACCAGATTGTCCGGTGCTTTCGCGATGAAGACCTGAGGGCGGACCGCCAGCCCGAATTCACACAGGTGGACCTGGAGATGTCCTTCACAAATGAAGAGGGGGTCATGGGGATCATCGAAGCCCTGATGGCCGAGCTTTTCCAAAAGGTCCTGGGTCTGGAGATTGCCCTGCCTATCCCGCGTCTCGAATACAGCGACGCCATGGACCGTTTCGGCACCGACAGGCCGGACACGCGATTCGGCATGGAAATCCGGGAGATCACCGACCTTGTGCGGGCATCCGAATTTCAGGTCTTTCGACAGGCGGCGGAATCAGGCGGTGCCGTAAAGGCGGTGACCGTCAAGGGAGGGGCCACCGCCTTTTCAAGGAAGATAGTGGATGAACTCTCCCGCTCCATGGTCGAATGGGGGGCCAAGGGCCTCATGAACGTAAAAGTGACCGGGGAGGGGTGGCAGTCATCCCTTGACAAGTTCTTTGACGCCGGGACAAAAGGCGCCATAAACCGGCGCCTCAACGCGGTCCCCGGCGACCTGGTTCTCATCGCGGCCGATAAGCCCTCTGTCGTCAATGCCAGCCTCGGCATGCTTCGCCTGGACCTGGCCCGAAGGCTGGGCCTTGCCAAGACCGGGGACTACGGCCTGGTTTGGGTCACGAGGTTTCCCCTCCTCGAATTCAACGAAGCTGAGGGGAGACTCGAGGCCGTGCATCACCCTTTCACGGCCCCGGTGGAGGAGGATATTCCTTTGCTCCGGGACAACCCTGAAAAGGCGAAGGCCAGGGCGTACGATATCGTGCTGAACGGCAGTGAAATCGGGGGCGGGAGCGTCAGGATTCACGCCCTCTCACTCCAGAAAAAGATGTTCGACCTCATGGGCGTCTCGGATGCCCAGGCGGACTTGAAGTTCGGTTTCTTCCTCGAAGCCCTGAAATACGGGGCCCCTCCCCACGCAGGGATCGCCCTTGGTTTTGACCGCCTCGTGGCCATCATGGCCGGCGTCGACTCCATCAGGGAAGTCATTGCCTTTCCAAAGACCGCAAGCGCAACCTGCCCCCTCACCGAGGCCCCCTCCAGGGTCGAGCAGGGCCAACTCGACGAACTGGGGCTCTCTCTGAAGCCGGAACTTCGGCAGGAAAAATTACCGTTCAACGACTGAGGCCGTGTTGCCCAAACACAGCTTCTCTCCAAAGGGACGGCACTCCGGTTCCCTGGTTCGTCAAATCTGTATGAGGGCTAGCCCGAAGACGCGCCTTGAACAGGATTTAGACAACAGGCCGTTCATATTTGATTTCAATATCCTTCGAGGGCCTTCAATCCTTGACAGGGCGAGAATGGTGATTAATTTTGTTTGACTTTTTTCCGATCTTGAGGGATAAAGAAAAATTCATTTCCGAAAATCCAAAGAAAGGATGTGATACCCATGATTTGTTCAGGCGTGAAGCAAGGGATTGAGTGCTTTTTCATGAACAAGAACGGATGCCAGTTCAATGGAGGAGCCTGCAATACCGTTATCGAACAGTGCAACGGCTGTCAGAAAGCCAAGGCATTCGCGACCGGCAGTTACTGCGTCATGTTCCCCGATCCCGCCATCAAATGGCGCACAGGGAAATGCAATATGGCCACACACTTGGCAAAGGC
>JAZDGZ010000252.1:0-2590 GCA_043806375.1 Pseudomonadota bacterium
CTTGAAACAGAAGGAGGTGTTGAGGGCGTAGGGCCTGCCTGCGGCGGGTGGGCTATGCCCGCTCGAGTAAGGCGCCCCATCGCCTGAGAGTCTTCTTGTCACTTCGACCTGTCAAGAATTATGTATGGTGTCCCCGGAACGGTGGGAACGGTGGGGCAATGTCCAGGTTATGCGAGCTTCTTTTGTCTTCTAATGATTTCCACCAGCGATCTCAATGCCTGGTTCACTGAATCATGGTCAGGGAAAACCTTCGCAACGTCTGGCTCGATGACTACAACGTTCGTTCCTGCCGCATACCTTTTTGCGTACTTGCCCTGAACGCCTTTACTGAAATCGTATTCTTCAAGCATGTCCGGATCTTTTTGCATTCTCTTCATATTGCTTCATTATACCCTTGCCACCAATGTTTGACAATCAAAGCGGATTCTCATCAGACGGTGGTGTTGCGGATGCCGGTGGCGGATTTGACGATGCGTTCTTCGTCCAGTTCGTCGCCGAGGTCCTTGAACAAGTGGTAGAGCGTGAGGAAATAGATGAGCGAAGCCTCGCGGGGGTCGCTTAGTTCCTTGAGCCGGGCAAGGAGGGCTTGTTTGGGCTCGGGTGACGAAGGAAGGTTGTTCCAAAGCCCCGTGAACCACGTGCCGAGGATGGCGCATTCCTCCGGGCTCTCCGCCGCCTGGATAAGGCTAAACTGATTGCCAGGGGTGATTCCCAGCCCCTCGGTGGTGAAAGGGCAGTTGCCGGTGATGACGCGTTTCAGCGCGGCATCAGCGCCTCCGACACTCAGTGTGGCCTGCGGGATCACGCCCGGCGCGTTTTTCACATCAGCCTTCGCTTCCAGCCAGGCGGCACATTGTCCTGCCAGCCAGCGAAGTAGCAGACGATTCCGGTATGTGCGGTCAGACGTGGTGCCGACTAGAGAGAGATCACCCGCATCGCTGGCAGGAATTACAACGCGGCACTTGGCCAGTTTGGAGAGCAATTCCTGAATTTCACCAAAAGCAAACAACGAAAAGGTCGGCGAGGCAATGTCCAGGGTGCCATGCGGAATGAGGCACCGCCGCAATTCATCAATGACTCGGTCGCTACCGCTATTCTTGATAAGTTTCATGCTGTTTTGATCCGGCGGTAATCTATAGCTGCCTGGTGCACTTTATTCAGTATTTCCCGGATTTTGCTATAATCTTGAAGAAGCTGAGCTCAGGGATCAGATCTTTACTCTGGACATTTTGGTCTCCACCCAAGAGTCTCGAATCCCAGATCAAACCGTCCCAGCCTCCTTTGTCAATTTCATATAACCAGGGATCGTCGAATATTGACCCAAATTCCTGGATAGATCCTTACGAACCATCTCCTTGAGCTTTTCCCTGTCAATGGGAAAGTAAAAGTGTACCAGTTCTGGGAAAATAAAAGTGTACCACCCCTTGAAGAAAGAAACAGGTCATGAGGGTGGAGGAGCCATTGGATCACCTCCTTGTTTGGGAAAAAGATGGTTGTTGAAAGCATGTTCTTTGAGTCGGTAGCTGTGCCCTTTGATGTTGACTACTTTGCAATGATGAAGGATCCGGTCAAGGATAGCCGAGGCGATGACGGAATCTCCGAACAGCTCCTGCCAATCGATAAAGCTTTTGTTGGAGGTAATGATCGTCGAGCTTTTTTCATACCGATACGAGATGAACTGGAAGAAGAGGTAAGCTTCGTGGCTGCTCACCGGGAGATAGCCGACCTCGTCGACAATCACCAGAGAGGAGTTTAAATAGGCCTTGCCTTTGCTCTGGCTTTCCTTCAGTTTCCCGATCAAGGTATTCATGGTGGTGAAGTAGACCTTAAATCCGTGGCAACAGGCCTTGATGGCCAGGGCAATGGCCAGATGGGTTTTCCCCACCCCGGGAGGACCCAGGAAAATGGCATTTTCCTTTTTGGCCAGAAAGGTGAGGTCAAAGAGTTCCAGGACGGCCTTTTTGTCCAGCTGGGGGTGAAAGGAAAAATCGTACTCTTCGATGGTTTTCGCTGTCGGCAGGCCGGCGATTTTCATGGCCGTATGGACTCTTCTCTTTTCCTTGGCAGCCACCTCTTCTTCCAGCAGGTGGTCGAGAAAGGAGAGATACGAACCCTCGTTTTTCTCTGACTGGGTGACGACGGTATCCAAGATCTCCGCGGCCCGGCTTAACTTCAGGCGTTTCAGATTCTCCTGGAGGCGTTCATAGGTTAGTTGCTCCATGAAACACCTCCCGCATATCTTTCATACTCCGAAAGGGGCCTTAAGGCCACATCCGGGTATAGGCTACCGTTGCTCAGTCCTCGGGTGGCTTTACCTTTGCTTTGGCCATATTTTCGACCTAATTGTGCCTGATCCCGTTTGAGCCGTTCATAGATTCCGGGATCCCCGATGACTTGACCTTTGCCTGGCGGTTCCTGGTAACTGGCCAGGAGATCCTGATCCTGGTAGATCCGAATGAGCTGGCCCTTGACTTTGAGCATGACTTTTTTGCCGATGACCTCATAGGGAACCTTATAGCGATTGCCGTTATAAGAGAGCTGGCAATCCTTGTACACTTTGCGGAAAACCTTGACGGAGGTATCGTAATCC
>JAZDGZ010000253.1:0-3058 GCA_043806375.1 Pseudomonadota bacterium
GGCTCAGGAGCGTGGAGGGGTGTTTGTGGGCCGAATAGGTGCCGGGAGGGATATCGGCAGGATCAATGCCTAAGAACTCGTACTCTTCCGGTTTGATAAAGCCAAAGGAGTCTTCCTGCAAAAAGATCTCTGAAGATAGGGGTTCAGCGCGTTCCATCTCGGTATCAAGCTTACAAAAAGCCCGTCTCTTTGGCAATTGGTTTCATCTTGTGAGGCTTCGCTATCCAGGGATGTCCCAACCCTCCATGGGTATAAAAGGAATCCCATCGGCAGAGAACATGGGGTTTGGGCAACAGCCCATCAATGCTCGCCCCCGTATAATGCCTTGACCTTGGCCCGGTCAATTGATCCATCCTCACGGAGGGGCAAGTCGCTCACAAATTCCACGTATTGGGGTTTCTTGTACCGCGCGATACGCTCCCCCACAAAATCCATGATTTCCTTGGGTTCCGCATTCTCCCCCATCTTCAGCTGACAGACGGCCTTTATCCCCTCTTTCCATTTGGGATCCGGAACCCCGAAGACCACGGCCTTCTCTACAGAGGGGTGCTGCAGGATAACCTTTTCTACCTCTGCAGGATACACGTTTTCGCCCCCGGGCTTGATCAACTCCTTTTCAGCCTTCCGACCTGCATACCAGAGAAAGCCGTCTTCATCAAAACGACCCAGGTCGCCGGTATGGTGACAACCATCTCTGAAGGTGTAGGCCGTATCTTCGGGGAGATTCCAGTACCCCTTGAAGACCATCGGCCCTCTCATGGTGATCTCCCCTGCCTGACCCACGGGCACGGGTTGATCGTAATCGTCGGCAAGCCTCACCTCCGCCAGGGGCAACGTCCTTCCTGCCGCACCGGGCCTTTCGTTGTAGGGCCCGAAACTCGCCAGGCAGGAGGTCTCGGTCTGGCCGTACATCGTGTAAAAGGTTCCGCCCGTGACGCGCTGGTATTTTTCGATCGTTTCGGGCGTGTCTATGCCGGTCACGGCACGCAGGGAGCCGATGTCCCGGCCGCTCTTCTCGTGTTCTTCCAGGATGGATAAAAGGATCGGCGAAAAGACCATCATAAAAGAGACCTGCCTTTCCTGAATGAGCGCCGTCGCCTTGGCCGCATCGAACTTGCTCATATTCATATTCAATGATCCTGCGTGAAAACCGGTGGTGGCCATGAACAGGCCCCCCACATGGAACAGGGGAAGGAAATTGAGGTGCACGTCTCTTGCCTTTATGTTCATCAAGTAGGCAAAGTGCATATCGGCATGCAGCACGTTACCATGGCTCAGGAGCGCCCCCCTGGGCCTTCCGGCCACGGCGGCCGTGTGGATGATGACAAAACCGTCATCTATGGAGACATCTGCAGGTTTGAAGTCGCCCTGGTTTTCCGTCAACAGATCAAATTTGAGAAAACCCTCCCCCCCACGACCGAGACTGAAATACTGCTCTACGGATGGCAACCTTGTCTTTAGGCCTTTGACCAGATCTTGGTATTCCCTGTCGGCAAAAACGATCCTGGGCTCGCCATCGTTCAGGTTAAAACAGACCTCATCTGCCGAAAGTCTCCAGTTGATGGGCAGCACAATAGCGCCCAGGGCTGCAGCACCCCCAAATAGAAGAAAGTATTCCATGCTGTTCTTGGCCAGAACACCGATTCGGTCGCCTTTTTGAATGCCGTACTGGAGGAGACCGCAGGTCAGATGGTCCACCGCGTCTTTATACTGGCCGAAGGTGAGCATTCGACCGTCATCGATATCTACCCATGCCTCCTTATCCCTGAACGACTGGGCATTCGTCCTGACCAGATCATAGAAAGTGAAATCATATAGTCCCACGGTCTATCCTCCTTATTGTGCAACACCCCTGGCGGTCACATTCCAGCTCTTTGAAGTGGAGTGATGATTGGATGGGTCGGGGAACAGGTTATTACAGCCATCGCTTTCTGCGTTTGTAGGCCTTTACGTCCTTGTAAGACTTAAGGGCGCCGGACGCGGCCGTACCCAGATAGAATTCCTTGACATCAGGGTTTTCCCGCAGGTCCTCGGCACCGCTCTCCAGGACGATCTTCCCGTTCTCCATCACATACCCGTAGTGGGCGATCTGAAGGGCCATGTTCGCGTTCTGCTCGACCACCATGAGGGTCGTCCCCTGCTCCTGGTTGATTCTCCTGATAATCTGAAATATCTCTTTTACCAAGAGCGGGGCGAGACCTAAGGAAGGCTCATCCAGGAGCAGGAGTTTCGGATGAGCCATCAGGGCACGCCCGATGACGAGCATCTGCAATTCCCCGCCACTGCAGTAACCCGCCAGGGCCTTTCTTCGGGCAAGCAGGGCGGGAAAATAGCTGTACACGAGTGCCAGGTCCTCTTTGAAGGGCTTGCCCCATCGGGTTGCGGTTCCGACCCTCAAATTCTCTTCAACGGTCAGGTACTTGAACTCCTGCCTCCCCTCAAGGACCTGGATGATCCCTTTACGCGTGATCTCTTCCGGGGACAAATTGTGAACGGGGGCCCCGTCGTATTCAACCGACCCCTCCGTCACCTTCCCATTTTCAGGTTTGAGGAGTCCCGAGATGGCCTTCAGGGTTGTCGTCTTACCGGCCCCGTTGCTGCCCAGAAGCGAAACGACCTGCCCTTTTCTGATGATGAGAGAGACCCCTTTCAGTACCTGGATGACATCGGAGTAGACCACGCTGATGTTATTGACAAGGAGCCTGATGTCGTCTTCCATGATTTAACCCAATCAATAGGAGAAAGGCCACAGCCTGAAGCTGGAGCGGATAATACGCCAGACCTCTGCCAGCCCCTTTGGTTCAAATATGATAAACAGGACGATAGTCAGACCAAAGACGAATTCTCTGAGGGGGGCGATGGTGATGGCCACACCGGTGGAAACCCCGACATTCATCAGGTACCCTGTCGCATGGCTCAAGACTTCGTTCAGGGTGACAATGAAGACGGTACCGAGGACAGCCCCGGGGATGCTCCCCAGCCCTCCGATGATAATCATGGCAATGAACTCGATGGACAGCCACAGATTGAAGGGCTCGGCTGTAATGCTCATCATATA
>JAZDGZ010000254.1:0-3110 GCA_043806375.1 Pseudomonadota bacterium
ACGCTCTTTTAAAATTTAGAAACTCATCTCCAATTTTTCTTACCAGAGCAGCTGTAGGAACCAGGAGCAAGTGTCCCGTCAACTAAATTGTTAAAGAGCGTCCCGCTATCCACTTCTCACTACTCGAAAGGAGCAACAATAGCAAAGATGATAGGATGGCACTTGTCACAGTCAAAATAAATGCCCAAAAATAAGTGCCCGTTGCATCTATGGTCCACCCCGCGAGTACGGGAGCGACGATGGAGCCTAAGCCATGAAAAACTGTCCATAGGCCGACAATACTGCCGGCGTACTCCTTTGGGAACAAATCCCGAGCAGAGGCGGCAAAGACAGGCCAAATGGTACCGTAACCGACACCAAAGACAGCCGTGAAAAGGATCAGCACAACGAACTCCCGCGCGTATGCAAAGCCCAGCCCCCCGGCTGCAATGAGGACGCCGCAGAGCATCATCACTTTCACCCTTCCTATAAGATCCGAGATAGGACCGAGGACCATTTTGCCGATGGCGCCCGCGACTCCTGCCACAGCCAACAAAGCCGCGGCGGATGAATAGGAGAGCTTCAACTCCTGAATGGCATAGGCTGTCAGGAATAGAAACGGGATGAGGATGGAAAAGCTGATGAGCAGGTAGGAAAAACCAATCAAATGGAATCTCTTGTCCCGCAGAATAGCCATGTAGGCTGTCTTGATCGATATCTGAACCTTCGGCGCCGCCTTTGATACAGGGTTTTCCGGCTCCGAAGAGGGATGACTCCTCACAAAAAAAGAATTCATTCCTGCCACCAGGAACCCTAGGACGCCCATGCATACCCAGACCATTCTCCAGCCATAGGGCACGATCATCAAAGGGATCATGATGCTCCAGAATGCAATACTGACGGTGCTCCCGAGATCGACGATAGAAAGAGCGATGCCCCTTCGCTTCTCGCTGACCCATCGCAGAACGACGGTCACGACAGGGGCCCAGCACGCGGATTGCCCGATCCCTACAAGGGCGAAAAAAAAGCTTGCCTGCAAAACCGTGGCGGAAAAAGACATGAGGCACGCCCCCGTGCCGAGAAGGGCTACAAAGACGGTGAGAATGATTCTCGCATCCCATCTGTCGACTAGGAGACCGAGAGCCGGTGAAAAGAGGGTGGCTGTGAGAAAATAGGATGAGTAAATGACGCCGGCTTCGGTTTTCGAAATGGACAGGGAAGAAAGCATTTCAGGCAAAAGAAGCCCATAGCCATACCTGATGCTAAAGGCTACAAAGACGGTGGAAAACCCTGCAATGATGATGGCGACAACACGACGGCCCATGTGAGCGAACCTCCCAAACAGTGGTTTCCAAGAAAATGTTGAAAGCGCTCAAGATCAGATTTTTCAGGCGCTATCAGTGTGAGTGGCACGCTCTTTTAAAATTTAGAAACTCATCTCCAATTTTTCTTACCAGAGCAGCTGTAGGAACCAGGAGCAAGTGTCCCGTCAACTAAATTGTTAAAGAGCATCCCGCTATCCACAGTACTGCCGGTTATCGGCAAAATCGGCGAGACGGTTCCTGCCCCGGAAGCGCGCCAGACGGATGCCCATTTGAGGATAGATCGTCTTGAGCCGATCGCTCTTGCCATAGAGCGCCACGGCTGCGTTCAAGAGACGGCCGTCACGGATCAATTCCAAGCCACGAAGAATGGACTGGAGGTCGCGGCGACCGGTTGGCTCCAAGCGGCCCAGGCGAATGGCGTTGTCCAGCGTGATCTGGATTTCTTCGTCATCGAGATCCTTGACGGACACTCCATCCGCCACGGGTTCGTTTTCCCAACGGCGGGTGGCGTGGAGCCGCTCGACAAGCCGCCGCTCATACTCGGCCCGAGGCATGACGCGGGTGGTCGGTCCATGCCTAAGATAGGCTCGACCGTCGAAGCTGTAAGGTCCACCGCCGCCGGGGACGGTAAGCAAGACTGCCGCGTTTCCCTTATTCAGGTTGATGGTTTCAACGTCAGGGAAAGCGGGGGGTTCAATTCTCCGGAGTTCCGCGGCAACGTCTTCCAGGGTCTTGATCCCAACCTGTTGACCGATAAGCTCACCGGTGTTGGTAACGCCAAAGGCCACAAAGCCCCCCAGCCCATTCAGCATGGCGCACACGGTTTTCGCCGCCTCGGTCCGCTGCCCTGTAGACCGCTTAAACTCAACGCGCTCCGATTCACCATCGGATACAAGCTTCCTGAGTTCCGCCGGCGTCATTCCCCTTGATCCTCACCGCTGTCCTTGCGCATGCGGTATTTGATGTCGCAAACCGCCCTCTTGCCTTTCAGTTTCCTTCCCAAGCCCTGAAGTTTAAAACCTTACTACGTGCCCCTCCGCCATGATCACACATACCTAGAGAGCAGACGACATGTGCCCCATTATCATGATGCTATCCTTTGGCTTTCCTCGTCTCACCAAGCCTAATCTTACGATGGCGTTTCGTTCTGAGATCATAAGCAATGTCGCCTTGCCGAATCATTCTTGTGCCCCTGTATTTGAACCTGAGAGCAAGGTACTGAATCATTGAAAAAATAGAGAGAGCTTCAAACCCCTGGATTGTGATATTTCCTTTTCTTTGGCAGAACTGAGGGAAGATCAAATCCTTTTCCATCTCGTCAACAACGAAGGACCGGGCCTTCATGAAATCCACAGACAGCATTTCATGATGGTCTCCCGTATCGACGGAAACGGATTGAATGTTCTTTGGAACGGCCAGTCGCTTCTTATACCTCGTCTTCAGATAGTCTACGATGAATTCCCTTGGGTCAATCACGAAGCCCGTCAGATATTTCTTCCCGTTCCTGTGAACATCTATCTCTAGATGGCCATAATCGATGGGGTATTCCTCTTTCTTATCAAGCAATTGTTCCTTCCCATACCAGGCCATGTTGTAGAAACCCGCAACCGAGACCTTAAGCCTGTTCTTTTCAACGACTACGTACAACTCTCAAGCCCCTTTCTCCTTCAGATAAGAATTCAATTACCATCTTCTGAAGTTCGCTTATATCCATATTGCTCTTCCTAGTATCAAAAACCCTTCCTATCACGTTCTTAAAGGCCTCATTTCGGGGTCAAAAAAGCGGTTATAAGCCCTATTTGGGGC
>JAZDGZ010000255.1:0-3864 GCA_043806375.1 Pseudomonadota bacterium
GGTGGCGGCCATCCTGTTCATCATCAAATATAGCAGGATCAATGTGGTCAAATACGTCCTCTCGGGACGAAGCTACCGGAGCACCGTCAACAGGGCCGCGACCCACCGGTGGCTCCTGAACCAGACAGGGGAACAGCTCCAGGTTCTCAAACTGCAGGGCTTTCTCTTCTTCGGTACGGCAAACAACCTGCTCGCCCAGGTCCGCAAGCGGGCCGAAGACCCTGAGCTTGTGCCTCTCCGGTACGTTGTTTTTGACTTCCGCCATGTGAGCGGTCTCGACTCTTCCGCACTCAACAGCCTCGGGCGAATGAAACAGCTTGCAGAGTCGAGGGAAATCACCCTCGTCTTCACCCACCTCTCCTCCTCTTTACAATCCCAGTTTGAGCGGGGTGGCTTTCCACGGGACGGGGACGGGGCATACAAGTTCTTCCCCGATCTCGACCATGGCGTAGAGTGGTGCGAGGACCTGATTCTGGGATCTGAGATGAAGGCTCTTCAGGAGAAAAAAGACGGCCATCTCAGAGAGCACACGGATGTCATTTTCGAATCAACTTTTGATGAGATGATGGAAACGCTGAAGCAACAGGAGGACTTTGAACGGCTCGTGCACCGCATGAAGGGGTACGTCGAAACACTGACACTCGACGTTCATTCGTGCCTCATCCGGCAAGGCGAGCCCGTGAACGGCCTCTATTTTGTGGAAACCGGGCAGGTAACAGCCTATATCGAGCACGCGGACGGGAAGAAGGTGCGGCTGCGGACCCTGGGGATGGGAAGTATTGTGGGTGAGTTGGGTGTCTATGGAGGGACGAGCGCGACCGCATCAGTCATCGCCACCCGGGAAAGCAGAATCTACTATTTGTCGAGAGACAGTCTGAGACAGATCGAAGAGAATGATCCGGAGATGGCGGCGGACCTCCACAAATCCATAGCCCGGCTTCTGGGCGAGAGGCTTGCGGATGCGACGAGGACGATCGAGGCCCTGCTCGAGCATTAGCAGGCTGTTAGTTATTTTCCGCTGAACGTCAGCATCATCATCGTAATGTCATCGGTCTGTTCCAACCCTTGAGAAAAGATGCCGATCTTCTCCATGATCCCGGCCACAACTTCCTGAATGGGCTTTTCCTTTAGGACCGTCAAATCTCTTTCAAGTCTCTCCGAGGAAAAGAGTTCTTCTGCTGCATTCATGGCTTCCGTGACGCCATCCGTATAGACGAAAAGGGAATCCCCCTTCTGAAGAATGAGCTTCTTCGCCTGATAAGGAAAATCCTCCATGACCCCAAGGGCCATACCATGAGTCGTTTCAACAGGCCTGATCTCCCCACCGGCAGGAATGATATAGGGAGGATTATGGCCGCCGTTACTGTACTCAATTTCGCCGGTCCTGATATTGAGGATCCCCAGGAAGAGCGTCACGAACATCGATGAAGGGTTGTTCGAGGAAAGCGCTTGATTGACCCTGGTGAGAATCGTATCAGCCGTTGCAGATTCAGAAGCCTTTGTCTTGATCAGGGTCATGACAATGGCCATGAAAAGGGCCGCAGGCACCCCTTTCCCTGATACATCACCGACGGCAAAACAGAGATGATCCTCGTCCATAAGAAAGAAATCATAGAGATCACCTCCCACCTCTTTTGCCGGCTCCAAGGTGGCCCATATATCCAATTCATGCCTGTGGGGAAAGGGAGGAAATATCTTGTGCAAGATACCCATCTGGATGTCCCGGGCGATATTCAGCTCGCTCTCGATCCTCTCTTTGGCCGCCGTGGTTTCCGTCAAATCCGAGATATATTTTTTCAGCGACCCCTTCATGGCGTTGAAAGAATCCGCGAGCCTGCCCACTTCGTCGCCCGATTTGATGGGTGGAATTTCAATGTCCAGGTTGCCGGTTCCCATAATCCCGGCCACCCTTGACAACACCCTCAGAGGCTTTGTGATGGAGCCCGCAATCAAGACGATCACAATGACGATGAACATGAGCCCGATCAGGCTGATGACGAGGACGGTGCGGTTGAGGGTGGCCACATCCGCCATCAATTCGTCCTTTGGAAACAGCACCCCCAGAGACCATCCGTTCGCAGACAGAGGCGCATAGACCATCCAGCATTCTTTCCCTGTTTTGAGGCTCCGGAAAGGGGCAAACCCCGACTTTCCCTGGACCATCTCCCGCCCCAGGGCCCGCATGCGGGCGTCATTTCGGGCCTCGGCCACGCTGAAGATGGTTTCGTTCATGACGAGATTCGGATCAGGGTGGGTCACAAACGTCCCGTTCTTGGAGATCAAGAACCCGTACCCCGTGCGGCCGATCTTGATGGAAGAAACGATTTCCTGAAGCCAGTCCAGAGAGATATCAGCGGTCACCACACCGAGGAATTCCCTTTTCCCCATGCCGGGGCGGTAAAAGGGGACGGCGTACGTAGCCATAATGATGTTGCCTGCCCCCTCATCATAGTAAGGCTCGGTCCACGCGGGGCGATCCAGTTCTTTGGGAATCTGGTACCAGTCCGAGTCAAAGTATTCGTAAGGGATGTAGGTAAATTCCATTTTGCCCCCGCTCTTGTAGAAATAGGGGGCAAAGGTCAAGGAGGTGGCGCTGTAGGCGTAAGGTTCAAAGGCGATGGTCGCCCCGTAGATCTCCGGATTGTGTTCCACAACGGATTCGACGAGAGACATGATATCCCCACTCTCATAGGGAAAGGTCCCCAGAAATTGGGCGAGGTTTTGCGGCACCTTCTCCACGGGTCGAAGGACCATATCGAGGTGGTTTACCGTTGCCAATGCCAGGTGCCCGGCGTCCTTCTCAATATTGGCGATGATGATCCGGCGGGAGAAGAAGTAGTTGTAGCCTAAGACAAAGGAGAAAATCACCGTTATGCTGGCGAGAATGAGGATGATGAGTTTTAAGGCGATGCCTCTATTTTTCAACATGGCTGCGGCACTCTTGATGGAAGGCATTGAACTCAGGGATGTTATCTATCAATCCACTGTCAAACAAACCCCTCGCCACCCGGTCATAGTCTGAGGTCAACAGGGTTCCCATGGGGATCGGCGTATCCGACGGCAGGATCAGGTCCTTCATCCTTGCCAGCATCCACCTCTGGTGCACCCGTGTGGCCGGGATGTATTCCTTCTTCAAGTTTTTCATGACAATGTCCAGGGTCTCTTCAGGGTGAGCAAAGGCTTGTTGCCAGCCTTCGATGGAGGCCTTGACAAAAGAACGGCAGAGGTCGGGGTCTCGACGCACGGTCTCCTCAAGGACATAAAGACCGTCCTCAGGGAAATTGAGCCCGTGCTCATGAAAGAAGAAGGTCGTCAACTCGTCAGGATCGATACCGGCGTTGAGGATCGTGTGATACTCGTTGTACCACATGGCAGAGGCCGCATCCACGCCGTCCCTGAGAAATAGATTGATCGAAAAGGTTTGGGGAATGACCTTCACCTTGAGGTGATAGCGTTGGAAAAATGCCCTGGGCTGAACCTGAAAGATAGTGCCCCAGAGACCCACTTTTTTCCCCTCCAAGTCCTCGGGTTTCTTGATGCCGCTGGCGGTCTTTGCCACCAGCATCAACGCGGACCGTTGCACCATCTGGGCGATATTGACGACCTTCACGCCCTGGGCACGCGTCTGAATGCCCGTGGAAAGCCACAAGGTGGCAAAATCGGCCTTGCCTTTCTTGAGGAGATCCAGGGATGGATTTCGGGGCCCGCCGGGGATGATGGTCAGATCCAGGCCGTATTTCTCATAGATCCCTTTTTCGTAGGCCACGTAATAGCCGGCGAACTGGGCCTGAGGAACCCACTGGGGGATGAAGGAGGCTTTCTTAAGACCATTGGGTTCCGCCCTGGCCGCCAGGGTAAAGGACA
>JAZDGZ010000256.1:0-3570 GCA_043806375.1 Pseudomonadota bacterium
GGGGACTGGCACATCGTCCTGTCTTCAGCCCTGGCAGCCCTCCTATGCGGATTCTTTTGGGAGATGTGGAACGCCTACAGCCTGGCCAAATGGGTCTATCACGTCCCCTTTGTCCATCGTTTCCAGGTCTTTGAAATGCCCCTTCTGGGCTATGCCGGGTATCTCCCCTTTGGGCTGGAGTGTGCCGTGCTTGCGGATATCGTTCTGAGGAAAGATAAAGGATCAGGCATGAGAAGGCCCCGCTCCAGGGACCAGAGGGTCGAAGAGGCTGCGCCGGTCTAGCGCTCCGGTTCCTCCGGTTTACGCTCCCACCTTCCGTGCCTCACAATCTCGCCCTCTACCAGGTAAATGACCTCTTCGGCGATGTTGGTGCAATGGTCGGCGATTCGCTCCAGGTGCCGCGAAATGGTCAGAAAATTGATTAGGTACCCGACAGATTCGGGCTTTTGGGCCATGGCTTCCTTGATCTTATCGTAGATCTCCCGGTGCATCTCATCGACTTCATCGTCCAAGATCAGAACGCGGAAGGCAAGGTCGAGATCCACGCTGACCAGGGAATCAAGACTCATCCTGAGCAGGGAAGCCGCCTTTTCAGCCATCGCGGTATATTCCACTGGAAGATCCACTCTCTTGCGTCTGGAAATGTTTTCCACACGCTTTGCAATATTCACCGCCTCGTCGCCGATTCTCTCGAGGTCATTGTTTATCTTGATAACAGCGATCAGGAACCTCAAATCAACGGCAACAGGTTGGTGAAGTGCCAGGATCTTGAGACATTCCTCTTCTACTTCCACCTCAAGCTCATCGATCTCGTAGTCCGTTTTCATGATCTGATTCGCAAGCTCGCCGTCTCTCAGCTCGATCGCCTTGATGGCCATTCTAACCCGCTTTTCCACCATGGCGCCCAAGCCGAGAATCCTCTTTTTGATCTTCTCCAGTTCCTTCTGCAAACGCTTAGGCATAGGCTTCTCCTTTTGTTTAGCCGAACCGTCCCGTGATGTAATCCTCGGTCTGTTTGAGCCTGGGTCGGGTGAAAAGGGTATCCGTTTCTCCCACCTCGATCAGTTTGCCAAGGTAGAAAAAGGCTGTAATATCTGAGACCCTTGCCGCCTGCTGCATGTTGTGTGTCACGATGATAATCGTGTAGGACTCCTTCAACTGGTTGATCAGTTCCTCGATTTTCTGAGTGGCAATCGGGTCAAGGGCGGATGCAGGCTCATCCATGAGCACCACCTCCGGTTCCACGGACAGGGCCCGGGCGATGCACAGCCTTTGCTGCTGTCCACCGGACAGGCCTAAGGCCGAATCGTGAAGTCGGTCTTTCACTTCATCCCAAAGGGCCGCATTCTTCAGGCTCTCTTCCACCTTTGCCCCGATGAGTGCCTTGTCTCTGACGCCGTTTACTCTCAACCCATAGGCCGCATTTTCAAAAATGGTTTTTGGAAAGGGGTTGGGCTTTTGAAAGACCATCCCCACCCGCCGTCGAAGGGTGACCACATCCACCTTCGGATCATAGATATTTTCCCGATCAAGCAGAATTCGGCCTTCCGCACGGCCGTAAGGAATGAGATCATTCATCCTGTTCAAACAGCGAAGAAGCGTGCTCTTGCCGCATCCGGACGGACCGATCAGGGCGGTGACTTGGTGGGCATAGAAATCCAGGGTGACCTCCGTGAGGGCCTTAATGTCCCTGTAATAGAAATTCAAATCTCTGACGCTCATCTTGAGCGGTCTTTCCATCGCCGAATCGGTTGCCATTAAACCATCTTCCTTTTTCTTAAACGGGCCCTGTAGATGATAGCCACCAGGTTAAGTCCTAAAACAAGGACAATCAGCACGAGGGCGGTGCCATACTGGAGATGCCTGGTCTTTTCTATTTCCGTCCCTGCCGTGGCCAGGACATAAATATGATAGGGCAAAGCCATGACCTCGTCAAAGATCGACGTTGGAAGGGAGGGTGTGAAAAATACGGCTGCCGTGAACATGATGGGCGCTGTCTCCCCTGCCGCGCGGCTGATGCCCAGAATAGCCCCTGTGAGGACCCCCGGCAAGGCTGCAGGAAGAACGACCCGATAGATGGTCTGCCACTTGGTCGCACCGAGACCCAGGGATGCCTCCCGATAGGTGTCCGGAACCGCCCGCAGGGCCTCTTCCGTGGATCCGATAATCACGGGCAGGGTAAGGGCCCCCAGCGTAAGGCTTCCGGCGAGGATACTCACGCCCATCTTAAGATAGACCACAAAAAAGGCCAGGCCGAAAAGGCCAAAGACCACGGAGGGTACGCCCGCAAGGTTGTTGATGCTCAGACGGATGATTCTGAGCACCCGACCGGGATGGGCGTATTCGTGAAGATAGATCGCGGAAGCCACACCGATGGGCAGCGCCACGGCGATAGCGCCCAGGCTGAGGCAAAGGGTTCCCACAATGCAGGGTAAAATGCCTCCCTTGGTCATGGAGTCCATGGGAGGCTGGCTCAGAAAGGTCCAATTAATGGCCCGATAGCCTTTAGCCACCAAAAAAGAGACGATGATGAGCAGGGCCATCCCGTTGATCACGGCCGCAGCCCTGAAAAGGGTAAACATCAGGCCCTGAACCACCTTTCGGCGACCCCGCGCAGCGGGCCAGGCGCCCGGATGGCTCCCCCCTTTTCTCTCTTCTCCGGAAAGGGGGTAAGGGGTCCTCAAACCCTCCATTCTTGTCAACCGATCCGTCATTCCAGGCTCCTTCGCCTATGGCTGCTCACAGTGTGGCTGCCCCCACCTGCCTATACCGGTTGGAAACATAATCCGCCACCAGATTGAAAAGCAGGGTGAAGCCAAAAAGCACGATCCCCGTGGCAAAGAGGGCATAATAATGATCTCCCCGGAAGGGCGCTTCGGCCATTTCCGCCGCAATGCTCGCCGGCATGGGCCGCACGGGGTCAAAAATAGACGTGGGAATCATGGCCGCCCCTCCTGCCACCATCAGGACGACCATGGTCTCGCCGATCGCCCTGGACATCCCCAGAATGACAGCCGTCGAGATGCCGGAAATCGAGGCGGGGACGGTGACCCGCCAAATGGTCTCCCAGTGCGTGGCCCCAAGGGCCAGGGAGGCCTCTTTGAGTTCCCTGGGCACACTGAAAACGGCGTCTTCCGATAGGCTGCAGATTGTGGGCACGGACATAAAGGCCAGCATGAGGGCCGCGTTGAAAAGGTTGAGCCCCGTGGCCACATTGAAGCTGTCCTGAAGAAAGGGCGCCACCACCACCATGCCGAAGAAACCGATAACCACCGAAGGAAGGGCCGCAAGGAGTTCCACGATTGGTTTCACCACCTCCCTGAACCGGGTGGATGCGATCTCGGCCAGGTAGATGGCTGTCATCACCCCCAGGGGAATGGACAGCGCAGAAGCGACAGCCGTCACCGACAGCGAGGCAATGATCAATGGAAAGATGCCGAACTCCGGGGGGTCGTAGGTGGGGTACCAATAATGCCCGAAGATGAAGGCCTTGACAGATACCTTCCCGAAAATAGGCACCCCTTCCATAAAGAGAAAAAATACGATGAGGGACAATGTAATAATAGAAGC
>JAZDGZ010000257.1:0-5735 GCA_043806375.1 Pseudomonadota bacterium
GGTAAAAGATCACCCCGGCCACGGACGTAACAAAGGTCCCCATCAGGGCCGCCCCTGCGACCGTATATCCCGGGAGGTTGAAAAACGATACACAAAAAGGCGCACTGATCGCTCCCCCGCCTATACCATAGATGCCTCCAACGATCCCCACCACGAAACTGAGTGTAAAAATGCCCCACGTGGGCGCCCCGCAGTGCTCGCCGTAGAAGTCGTATCCAACCCTTTTCAAATCAAAGCGGGTCACCTTGATTCCCGGCAAAGGCTCTGTTCCGGCTTGATCTCTGTTCTCCGTCCTTTTTCGATGCCGGCGAACAAGCTCCTGGAAGCGCTCTTCGGCTGTTGATTTGTTTGCGCCGGGTCGGGGTTTGCGCAGGAGGTCTCGCACCATGCGCCCGCCGATGTACAGGAGAACAAGGGCGGCAAAGAGTTTAAAGTTTTTGGGATCGGGCAAGTAGGCCACACGCACAATGGCGCCGATGAACACACCGGGCAGGGTTCCGATGACAACGGCCCACGTCAGGGGCCACACCATGCGGCCCTCTTTAAAGTACCGGTATACGCCGCTCGGTATGGCCACAATGTTGAAGAGCTGATTGGTGGCGCTGACGGACGGGTTCGTGTACCCGAGGAAAGACATCTGGAAGGGAAGCAAAAGGAATGCTCCGGATACCCCCCCCATGGAGGTGATAAAGGAGATGACAAACGCTACAAGGGGAGGCACAAAGACAAGGCTCTCCACCCCAGAGACGGAAAAAGAAACCCGGAAGAAATCCATCATACGCCTGTTCCCTTGAATGCTCGCTGATCTTGTCAGCCCGGATGTTGAATCATGTCTTGAAGGAAAATCTCCAGGCCCCTCAATATAACACGCAAAATATTTAAATCGTGTTAGTTGAAACTTTAACTTTTCCCTTGACCGGCGTCAAGTTTTTTTCAGAGAACCCTTGCAAAAGTCTTGAAGGACGTTCAAAATTGTCTGAACGGGAACCCGTTAAAGGGGTGCCGAAAAAACAAAGGGGTAGAATTCAACCGATGCCCGGTTCCGTCAACCATGCTCGAATATTGTCTGCGGGGGATAGCGGCCGGTCTCTTGACACGGTCCAACTGGCAGCCCTGGAGCAGTCCTTCCGCTCCTGGGCTGAGGCCTCCTCCCATCGTCCGGATATAACATCCTCCAGAAAGCGCATTCTTCTGATCTTTCTTTTGATTCGCCACACCGGGGCCAGGCTGAGCGAAGTTCTGTATCTGGACCCGGCCGGCGACATCGACGACAAAAATCACCTTGTGCGCCTGTGCAAAGGGGGAACCGAAAGCGGCCGACCATGCCGGGAGGTTGAAATCTCTGAAGCACTTTCGGCTGAAATTCAAAAGACCTTGGATGATGCTCAACTCGGGAGCACCTTCAGCATGACATTCCGGGTGGATCCCGGTCATGTGCGACGTAAGTTCTATGAGCGGGCCGAGGCCGTCGGCATCCCTCGGGAGTTAGGCGCCCCTGACGCGATACGAAGATCCAGGGCTGTGGAACTCCTCCAGAGCAACATGCCTTTGCCGGTCGTGCAAAGGATCCTTGGCCATTCGACGCCCAATGTTGCGGCCTCTTACGTGGAATTCTCGGATGATGAGATTCGTGAGGTGGCAAAACACTTCGTTGACAAAGAAAGCCGACGAAAGACGAGCGCACGCAACGCCTTTTTCGGTAAGATCCACAGCATCCGCAAGGGCGACATCCAGTCGATCATAGAGATCACATCTGTAGGAGGATACCCCCTAAACGCCGTCATCACCAATCACAGCCTTGCCCGGCTTGCCCTAAAACGGGGGGCATTGGTCATGGCCGAAGTCAAAGCGCCGTGGGTGATGCTCTATATGGGCGATGAAGAGCCGAAGTCCACGGCTGAGAATATCTTTCGTGGGACGGCCCATCGAATCATCCGTGGTCGGGTGACGACCGAGGTCGTCGTACGCATCCCTGACGGCACGGAGCTGTGTTCGGTCATTACGGAAGAGAGCAAAAAGAGGCTCAATCTTAAAGAAAATGATCCTTTGTGGGTTGCCTTCAACGCCTTCGCAGTCGTCCTGCATGTCGACTAGTCATTGCTGAAAAAACCGGAGCGGAAGTGCATATGTTTATATTAGCAGATGCAACAGAGACGGTTTCGTAAAAAGTCGTCACTCCGGTGAAAACCGGAGTCCAGGACTTCTGTAGCTAACTGAAAAGACTGGACCCCGGCGCCTGTCCCGGACGGCGATCCGGGATTCGCCGGGGTGACAGTGTGGACCAACGAGATTTTCCTTAAGTTAATGGCATTGGGTTAGACCCGGGACCGCAACGTGCAACACAGCTCGTGAACCTGGCTAAATCAAAAATCAAGACGTGCCCCCTATATCCTCGCAAATGACACCTATGGAGCGGACAGATAGAGTGCCGTTTCTCTGGGGAAGGGTGGCAGTTATTGATGCACTTCTCGAGAATTTCTGGCATAATTCACCAAAACTCACTTGATCAAACAGAGGAGATTCACGCAAATGAGAAATCTGTTTTCCATCGTTTCCTTTACTATGGCCGTGATTGGCGGCTTGGCCGCCACGTTCAGTGCACGCAGGGAAAGACAAACCATGGCGACGATTGTTGCAATCGCCTTCCTAATCTCCTTTTTTATCAGTGTGAGCAGGGAAGCGAAATTGATCCTTCAAGGGGCTTGCCTGATTTCCTTTGCGATGGCTGTCTTGGGAGGGGGCGTAGCCATTGTCACCAATCAGGATGACAAAAGAACGGGGGGGATTGTCACAGGTATTGTGGCACTGTGTACCTCTTTTGTGATCCTGTTTCTATATCTGGAGTTTTTCCCGTCATGAGTTGACCTGTGACGCCTTCAGCTTCGATAAAAAGTGATTCTTGATCGAAATTGTGTTGGAGCGGAACTATGGAGGCGGCTCCAAAGCTATCCAGGCTCTGGATAAGCACCGCAGCGGATTTGCGGATCCATCTTCAACCGCGTGTTGGGCTCATGGTTATCAATATCCCACTACGTCCCCTTAGCCATGCTTTACTTCCTCATATGAAAAAAAGGGCTGATACCCAGTGGCTCGTAGCTTAAGAAGACCGACTCTTCCGGAATCGCCGCTTTGGCTACCAGCGTCTTCATGGCGTTTTCTGTCCTGTACATCAGTACCCAGTCCGCCACCCACTGCATCATGACTCTCGTAGGGTTCGAGGGATGGAAATTGCCGATTACGGCTTCGCCGCCTACATCGAGCCACCTCCAAATTCGCTTGAGCAAGCCCGAAGCGAGACGGTCATTCAGGTAATCAAAAAGACCCGCACACCAGATTAGGTCATAACTCGTGTCCGGTTGAATCCGGAAGACGTTACCTATCTCCCATGAAATCTCATGCATTCGGGGGGGGGCGACCCTGATCAGTTCCTTTGCGTAAGCTACGGCCCGAGCATCGAGGTCAACGCAGCGAAAGTATAGTTTTGAGCAGTCTTCCGATTCATTGATGAATTTTTGTATTTCGCGACAAGAGCCGCCAGCTTAGCGACGAGATTCCTTTCCCGTTTTCTCCGTTCCTATCCCTGACGAACTGCGCTAGAGTATTCTTGAAATAGTTCTTCCGGTTTCTCACTGTTTACTTTTTGTGGGGAGCCGTTTGACGCATTTTGCTCAAGACCTGATCCCCGGTTACCACATAGACGCCATTTATCTCGCCGGGAACGTCCTGCGTGACTTCCGGCACGAACACGACATGAAGGAGGTTCTTGTCTCGAAGACCTCTGACGGGTGGGACACCCTTTGTGAGCAGTGCTTTCGCCAGGATGCGTAGCTTCGGCAAATCAAACGGCCGCTCGGACCACTTAACCTCCCCAAGGAGCGCACAGCGTTCGTCAAGGGTTTGTGAGACGACATCCCATTCAGGCCCTTCGCCCTGCCAGAAGCGGCGTGCAGGCTCCCAGTCGCCCTTCTCTCGGAACGCGGGATGCTGCGCTGCACCTAAGGAGACCCACTGACGGCAAAGGTCCTCCCAAGTAGCGGACACGAGACCCGGCCTGGCTTCTCTCCAAAGCTTCTGACGGGCTCGCGCAGGAGCGTCCGCGAGAAACCCCCGATTAGGCGCAACCACCCGAAACCACATGCGGCAAAAGGGATCTTCAATCTTGTAAAGCGAACGTTTTGCCGAGGCCGAGGAGGTGCTAAAAGGTATCTCCCTTCGGATCAGCCCCAGTTCCATGAGTCGCTGCAAGGGACGACTCAAAGATGTCGCAGGTTCACCGATCCGTGCGGCGATTTCAGATACCCTATGAGCCCCCAGGCCAATTGCGTCCAGAATCGGCCGCAACTTCACCGCGGGCGGCAGTTCCTCGAGCAAAAGGCGCTCCGGCTCTTCGTGTAGAGGACCCAGCGGGTTCAACACCAGATGATCTACCGCACGGTCCAGGAGTAATCCCGACTCCGACATTAGCTCCCAGTAACGAGGCACACCTCCCCAAGCCGTGTAGGCTAGAATCACGTCTTGGGCAGTAACCAGCCCCAATGCCTCCGGCAGATATCCGGCAGCAAGAGGTTGCAGGTGAAACGCCTCTGTGGCTCGGCCATAGAGCGGCTCCGTAGCTCCTATCACCAGACCTTGCATCATACGCTGGCTTGAACCCGCGAGAGCCACCGCCAGTTGCGCCTCCTTAGCCTCGTGGTCCATCCACACCTGGAAGATACTCGGCACTTCTGGACTCGTGGCCACCAGATAGGGGAACTCATCCACTATGAGCGGCCCTCGCCACCGCTGATGCATTGCTTCTGCGGAGATTCTCCCGAGGAGGGATCTCCAATCCGGATATTGCACTTGATCAAAACCGGGGAACCTGGCAGCCAGAGAGGCCGCAAAATAGCGGCGCTGAATGGGGGCCGCCGACTGGTCTGCAACCGTATAAAGACCCCCGTGCTGTTTACACCATTCCAGAAGAAGACGGGTTTTACCGATGCGCCGCCTCCCCCATATAACGGCCAAGCCACCAGTGTGCGCCAGCCGCTGCAATCTTCCCAGTTCTTCCTCACGGTCAAGGAATTTCATTGGGTTGTCCTCCTTCACTTGCTCAAGCTTTGAGGGTCAAACAGAAAAGCTTTGTTTTGCCCACACACAGAATTGAAAGGCCATTGACGGGTTAATTATACATTCAAACATAATGTTTTCCAACATAATGTTTCATCGCATAATTTAAACTTGTTTCACTGTGGGAAACAGTTGGTTTTAAAACAACTTTCGAAAGGTTATGCCCTTAACTCCCGTTGTTATTTTTCACAGCGATAGACACCTCATCCTTGCTCCAGTGCATTCAAAGAGCAGAAGACCTGTGAGGTTTTTTTGGGACTGTGATAGGGGTGACCAAGGCAACTGATTGAAATTCCTTGATAACTGGATAAAATTCGGTCATATTTCACGCTTAGAACGGTGTTTTTGAGGCTGAAATGGTCGTTCTAAGTTTCATAGGGAAGCCAGGGAGGCTGCAACATTCGGATCGATGTAGACCGGCCATAACAGCACCAAACCGAAAGAGGTACCTACGACAAGCGGGATTTTGCGAGTTCAACTTTCATCTGAGAGCAAGGAGCATGGAGCAGAGAGTAAAAGGCAAAAGCAGTTAGCTATTAGTTATGGGTTATCTGTTACTGGTTATTAGGGAAAAAGGATATTCAGTAAGGAGAATTCAGTGTGATACATCCCAAAACATGAAAATA
>JAZDGZ010000258.1:0-3276 GCA_043806375.1 Pseudomonadota bacterium
CGGATGAGTGGTATGCCAATGCGGCGGGTGCGATCAACTGGGGATTCCCAACCATTGCGGATACGCCCATACCCGAAATCCTTCCCACGGGCATCTGCACTTATGAGCATGTTGTCTCCAACATTCCCCACGACCAGATTGTTCAAAGGGCCGTTGAGGTCAGAGGGTTGAAGGTTACGGTCGCCGAGGTCCCAATCCCCGTATCTTACGGTCCTGCTTTTGAAGGCGAACGGGTCAGGGGTGAGGATATCTATCTGGAGTGCGGAGGAGGAAGAACCCATGCCGTCGAATGGGTCACTTCAAAGAACATGGATGAAGTAGAAGATGGAAGGGTTGAACTGATCGGGCCTGATCTTGATCAGCTCAAGGCTCCGGCACAGCTACCTCTTGCGATTATTGCCGAGGTCGCAGGACGGAAGATGCAGGAAGACTTTGAGCCTATCCTCGAACGGCAGATCCACCACCTGATCAACTACGCCCAAGGCATCATGCACATCGGCCAGAGGGATATTGCGTGGGTCCGTGTTGGCAAGGGAGCGGTGGAAAAGGGGTTCCGTCTCTCGCATTTGGGAAAAATCCTCCATGCAAAGTTCCACCAGGACTTCGGAGCGATCTTCGACAAAGTTCAGGTCAAACTCTATACGGAAGGCAAAGCGGTCGATGAAATGCTGGTCAGAGCAAGGGAGGTTTACAAAAAGAGAGATACCCGGATTGAGGGAATGACCGATGAGACCACGGATATCTTTTATTCGTGCACCCTCTGTCAATCTTTTGCGCCTAACCATGTCTGCGTGATCAGCCCGGAAAGGACCGGTCTTTGCGGCGCTTACAACTGGATGGATTGCAAGGCCTCTTTCGAAATCAATCCAACCGGGCCCAACCAGCCCGTTCCAAAAGGTGAAATTCTCGATCCGAAACTGGGCCAGTGGAAGGGAGTCAACGAATTTGTTTTCAAGGCCTCCCGTCAGAAGATCGATCACTACAACTTTTACAGCCTTGTTTATGACCCGATGACGACCTGCGGCTGCTGCGAATGCATTGCCGCGGTCCTTCCGATCTGTAACGGTGTGATGACCGTCAGCCGGGATTATTTGGGTATGACCCCGTGTGGAATGAAGTTCACTACGCTTGCGGGCTCTGTGGGAGGCGGCGCTGTTACCCCGGGATTTGTCGGCCACAGCAAATATAATATCACTCAGAGGAAGTGGCTGGTCGGAGATGGCGGGCTCAAACGGCTCGTCTGGATGCCCAAGATGCTTAAAGATGAAATCAAGGACCGCCTGAATAAACGGGCTCAGGAGGGTGGCATTCCAGATTTCATCGACATGATTGCAGATGAAACAGTCGGAATGACCGAGGAGGAGATCCTTCCTTTCCTGACGGAGAAGAATCATCCAGCTCTCTCGATGGATCCGATTCTCGGATAATAGCGTGATTCATGACTTGTGATTCGTGACTGGTAGGAAATGGGTTTAACGGTGAATTGCCGGTCACGATCCACAAATCACCATTCACCAGTCACGTAACAGAAAGGAGAAGAAACCCATGGGACTGACGGGAATCCAAATATTTAAATTGTTGCCCAAGACCAATTGTAAGGAGTGCGGTGTCCCGACATGCCTCGCTTTCGCCATGAATCTGGCAGCAGGAAAAGCGGAGCTTTCTTCGTGTCCGTATGTGTCAGAGGAAACAAAGGCACTGCTTTCTGAGGCAGCTGCGCCTCCGATTCGACCCCTGACGATTGGCTCCGGTGACAACCAGGTCAAGATCGGCGGCGAGACGGTTCTGTTCCGCCACGAAAAGACCTTTGTCAACAAACCCGGTCTGGCCGTTCTGATCAGCGATACGATGCCGGAAGCCGAAATCAATGCCCGCCTGAAACGCTTTAAGGAATTGAAGTATGAGAGGGTGGGGTTAACCCTGCGGCCGGAGATGGTCGCCGTGAAGAATGAATCGGGGGATGCCGCAAAATTTGAGGCCTTGGTTAAGAAAGTGAAAGCTGAGACGGATGCAGCCTTTATCCTGATGAGTGCCAAGGTGGATGCCCTGACCGCAGGGGTGAAGGCTTGTGCCGACCGCGTGCCTTTGATCTACGCTGTCACGGACGGAAACCTTGAAGCCCTCGCCAATCTGGCCAAAGAGAACAAATGCCCGCTGGCAGTGAGGGCTGATAATCTTGAAACCCTGGCCCAGCTTTCTGACAAACTGACCGCTGCCGGACTGAAAGATCTTGTTCTTGACTCCGGGGCGAGAACGCTCCGCAGGGCTTTTGAAGACCAGGTCTTTATCCGTCGAGCGGCTCTGAACCAGAAAAACCGCTCCCTCGGATTTCCGACGATTACCTTCCCCTGCGAGATGACGAATGATCCGATGAAAGAAGCCCTTTACGCTGCAACCTTTGTGTCAAAGTATTCTGGCATTATTGTTCTGTCGGATTTCCAGGGTGAAAGCCTGTTCCCGCTTCTCGTGGAGCGGCTAAACATCTACACAGACCCCCAGCGACCCATGATGATGCAGCAGGGAATCTATCCCATCGGCACGCCTACCGAAGACTCCCCGGTCATGGTTACCACGAACTTCTCCCTGACTTATTTCATCGTGTCCGGTGAAATCGAGTCAAGCAGAGTGGCCAGCTGGCTCTTGGTGATGGACACCGAAGGGCTCTCTGTTCTCACCGCCTGGGCTGCAGGAAAGTTCGTCGGTGATGCAATTGGCGCTTTTATCAAGAAGAGCGGCATCACTGAAAAAGTGAAACATCGCCGCGTGGTGATCCCCGGGGCCGTTGCCGCGGTAAGCGGTGATCTCGAAGAGGAACTCGGCTCCGGGTGGGAAGTCAAGATCGGTCCGAGAGAAGCCGCCCACCTTCCCGCCTATCTGAAAATGGGAGCCTAAATAAATTTAAAATTTCAGATTGCGGATTGCGGATTTATACATAACGTGATCAATCACAACAAAGAGCGTCATTCCCGCGAAAGTGGTTCCGCCAGAAGCGGGATAAAAAGCCACTGGATTCCGGGTCAAGCCCGGAATGACAAACTGTATAAGACCTATGTTGTTGCGTATGAAATCTGAAATCTAAAATCTGAAATCTAAAACCTACAGGAGGATCGTATGTTACGGATTGGAGAAAATCTCAACGTGATGGTCAAGAAGATCGGAGCGGCGATGAAGGAGAAAGATCCAAAGCCCATCCAGGAGCTGGCCATTGCCGAAGCCCAGGCGGGTGCCGATTTCATCGATATCAATCTCGGGCCTGCCCGCAAAGGCGGTGGAGAA
>JAZDGZ010000259.1:0-3316 GCA_043806375.1 Pseudomonadota bacterium
GTCCGACCCCCATCCGGACACCTGATTACCTGAAAAGGGTGTCGCGCCGGGGCGGGCCGAAACAAATCCGAAATTCAAATGCTCAAATGGCCAAAACACTATTGACACTTCTGTAATATGGATCCAAAAATATTCATTAACTCAGCAGCCTCCATGATTAAAGCATTCACAAAAGACCTGACATCCTTTGCAAATTTTAAAGTGCGATCTTCCAAGTCATATTGTTTTGAATTTCGTTTTTCGGTCATTTGAATTTGTCTCGAATTTCGATATTCGAATTTCGTATTTCCGTGGCTCTGGGAAATGCGTCAAATCCGAAGCAATATTCCAGAATTTCAACTTGCCGTCTTTAGGGACGGAACTCTTGAGCCATGCATTAGCTCGATTCTTTTATCTTACCAAGGCGTTCAATCAAGCGGGGGAGGATCTCGTGCACGTCCCCTATCACCCCGAGATCGGCAAAGCGAAAGATCCGGGCACGGGGATCCTTATTCATTGCGATCACCAACTGCGACCCTTCCATGCCTGCCGTGAATTCGTTTGCCCCCGAGACCCCGCAAGTGAAGATGAGCCGCGGGGCGACCGTCTTCCCTGTCTGTCCGATCTGACGATCAAAGGGGAGTATCTTCCAGTCGATGACAGGCCTCGTGCCTCCAACAAGGCCTCCCAGGGCTTTTGCCAGCTCAAAAATGACGTTGAAGGCTTCCCCCTTGCCCGTGCCGCGCCCCCCGGCGACGACGATATCCGCCTCCTCAATCCTCATCGCATCTGAATCGGCCCCGGAGACCTCCACGACCTCCGTCTTGAGATCTCCCAATGATTCATTCATGACCTCCGTTATGATCTCCAGTTTTTCCCTGAGATCCGGTTCGGGGATAATCAGAACGGCCGGAAGAAAACAGATGATGGGGGGAGGCTCGCAATCCAGGGTGAGACTTTCGAACAGATATCCGTTGGACACCGGGCGCGTGGCCACGGCGCTTCCGTTTTCCCCGAACTTTAGATCCACGGCCCGGGTCACCAGTGCGGTATCCATAAGCGCCGCAAGCCTCGACGAAAGATCTTGGGTCTCTGAGCCCTGGACCATCAGGATGCAGGAAGGTGCGTATTTTCTGACCAACTTGAACATCACTTTGGAGAAAAGCTCTCCATGGTAACGGCTCAGAAACTCGCCCGGCACGTAAAGAACTCTGTCCGCCCCATAGGCCCCCAGCCTTTCCAGTTCGCTTTCCAAACCTGAACCCAGCGCCACGGCCGTGACCGTTCCCTCCCCCCCGCATTCGGAGATCATCCGCCTCGCCTCGGCGATCAGGCCAAAGGTGACCCCTTCAATGCCGCCTTCTCGATGCTGCACGAAAACCCACACATGCTTGAATATCGGCTTGCCTCTTTCGCTTTCCGCCTTCACAGAAGCCTCCCCACGCGATGACCTTCCTCGATGGCCATATCCGTTTTTCTGGGCGCCACACAATCTCCAATGCGATAAAGCTCCTTGACCTTGCCCTTGAGTTTAAAATAGAGATCGTCGTCGGAGACATTCCCGGCGGCCAGGACCACTGTGTCATGCTGATCAAAATCAATCATCTCATTGGAATAGACATTGAGGCCCTTGACCAAGGTCCCTTGTATCTCCAGAACCGCAATGTCCGGGGTAAAGGTCACCCCCTTGTTCGCAAGGCGCTGCCTTGTCAGGTGGAGGTCCTGAAGAGGCCCCAGACTCCCGCCCACAAAAAGGGATGGTGTGATCATATGAACGCTTTTCCCCTGGTCCGCCAGGAATTCGGCTGTCCCCGTGGCCTGATGATGCCCGTCCAGATCAATGAGGAGCACCCTTTGACCGGCCTCAATTTCGCCCTTCAGAATTTCCCGGGTGTTGACAACCTCGGGGGGACCATATTCTCCCGGAAAGGGGTTCGTCTTGGGGAGCGACCCGGTGGCCACGATCACGGCATCGGGTCTTTCATGGAGAACCAGTTCTTCATTCGCCTGGAGGCCCAATCGCAGCTCAATATCCAGCTTGTTCACCTGACGGATGAGCCACCTCGTCACACCCGTTATCTCCTCCCGACCGGCGGCCTTGCCCGCAATCATGTTCTGGCCTCCGACCTCTTCGTTCTTTTCAAAGAGAACGACCTGATGCCTTCTCAATGCCGCCACCCGGGCCGCTTCCAGGCCGGCAGGACCGGCCCCCACGACGACCACTTTTTTGGGTTGATCACAGGGGTCGATGGTCCCCATTCCCATACTTTTTTCTCTTCCCACGGCCGGGTTCTGAATGCATCCAAGACGGAGGCCGACCGCCATTCGACCGATACACCCTTGATTGCAGGCGATGCAGTGGCGGATCTCCTCCGACCTACCTGCCCTCGCCTTGTTCGGTAATGCCGGGTCGCAAATAAGGGCCCTGACCATACCGATCATGTCTGCCCGGCCGTCCTCTAAGATCTTCTCGGCCAAGTGGGGATCATTGATGCGATTGGTGCAAAAAACAGGGAGGTCGATCACAGAACGGATTTCAGCGGACAAGGGGACTGTGTAGGCGAGCGGTGTGTGCATGGAGCCTTCCACCAGGTAGAGGTTATGAAAAGTCCCCAGGCTCAAATCCACAAAATCGACCTTGCTTGTTTGCTCAAGCCTCACGGCGATTTTTTTGGCATCTTCCAGGGTCAGTCCCCCCCCGGGGTGCATCTCATCGGCATCCAGGCGAACCCCCAGGGTAAAATCCGGACCCACCGCTTTTCGGACCCCATCGATGACTTGCAGACAGAATCGCAATCGATTCTCGAAATTCCCTCCGTATTCATCTTCCCGAAAATTGGTGGCCGGGGATAGAAACTGCCGAATGAGGGAGCTGTGCCCCATCTGGAGCTCTATGCCGTCGAAGCCCCCCTCAACCGCGTAAGTGCTACTCTTGGAAAAGTATTCGATACATTCTACGATCTCCTCGATCTCCATTTCCTTGCAGGTTTCCCGAAAAACGGGATCGGCGGCGGGTGAAGGACCCCAAACCGGAAGGCGAGAGATGGTTCCATCCGCCTGCATGCCGTTATGGTTCAGCTGGGCAAATATCCTGGTATCGGTCTCGTGAATCGTTTGTGTCAGTTTTTTGTAACCAGGGATCACCTCCGGCCAGTAAGCCTCCACCAATTTCTCGTAAGCCTGATCCGAGGGATGAACGCTCAGTTCCTCGGTGGTGATCAATCCACAGCCTCCCCTGGCCCTTTCCCGATAGTAATAGATATGACGTTCGCTCATTTTCTGATCTTCTGCGAAATTAGTCAGGTGGGCTGCAAAATGGATCCTGTTCGGCACCACC
>JAZDGZ010000260.1:0-2755 GCA_043806375.1 Pseudomonadota bacterium
GAAAGGGGTAGGGAAGTGGTGAAGATAGAACCTGATCAAAGCAGGATCTCTTTCGCGGATGGCGACAGTGCGACCTATGATAGGCTCTTGATCGCCTCCGGTTCGGAAGGGGTTACCCCTCCCATCCAAGGACTTGAAGAGGTCGGTTTTGTAAGCTTCCACACCCTGGAAGACTATCAAAGGCTCCTGCAACTGCTTGAGGGAAGGAAAAACGTGAGCATCCTGGGTGCGGGTATGATTGGTATGGAATTGGCCGCCGCGCTGACTGAGAGGAACCATCAGGTGAGAGTGATTGAGATGGAAAAACGTCTGTTACCCCTGTATTTTGAAGAAGGGGCCTCAGCATTGATCAAGGAAGTCTTCTCAGACAAAGGCGTCGAAATTCTAACCGGCAGGAAAGTCGTAAAGGTAGAGGGCAGTTTTGGAAGGACGAATGTGATCTGTGCCGACGGAGAACCCTTAAAGACGGATCTTTTGCTGACCTGTACGGGTGTGAAGGCCAGAACCGCCTTCTTGCGTGATTCGGGAATCAAGTTGAACCGAGGCGTGGTTGTGGATCAGAGGATGCAGACCAGTAAAGAGGGGGTTTTTGCCGCGGGGGATGTGGCTGAGGCCCTTTCCTTCGAAAAAAGGGAAAGGGGGCTTAGTCCTATTGTATTTACTGCGCTTGCCCAAGGGAAGATAGCCGGAGAAAATATGGCGGGCCTAAAGAGTGAATACAAAGGGTGGATCCCCCTGAATGTATTCCGATTCTTCGGCAATATGGCCGCCTCCGTGGGCGCATCAGGGACAGCAGGAGAAGAATACGACGTCATGGAGGAAACACACCAGGCGAGCAGGAAATTCAGAAAACTGGTTTTCAGCAACGGTCGTTTGGCGGGGGCGACATTCATCAATGAGGATATAAACCCAGGCCTTTTCTGGCAGATCATAGAGAGGCAACTGGATTTGCGGAAATACCGGGATCTTCTATTCAAGCGGCCTGCAGAGACGAGTACTTGGCTTATCCATGAACATGAAAAAGGAAAATCCAACTAGGGAGAAAGTAGAATGGAGCTTTGCGATATTTTAAGGATTGATTATGGAAAGTGTCCTCCGGGTTGCAGGGAATGTGAAAAGGCATGCGAACAGGAAAGAGGGGGGAAGAGGACGGTCATCAAAGTGATCTCACTCCCGGAGGTTGGCTTTTGCAGCGCAATAACCTGCCATCATTGTGGACAGCCTGCATGCCTGGAGGCTTGCTCTGCCGGGGCTATTGTAAAAACCGAAGAAGATGGGGTCGTCCGTGTTGAGGAGGAGCGGTGCGTCGGGTGCGGGCTCTGCCTTGGGGCATGCCCTTATGGAGCCATCTTTTTGGATCCTGTTAGCCAGAAAGCGGTAAAGTGCGACTACTGCAATGGCGAACCGAAATGTGTGGATGCTTGCCCATACGGCCTTATTTCATACCAGAGAGGGAAGACCGTGTTTCCGTACTTGGGGAAGGATGCTGTAACCCCGGCCATGGGGCAGTGTCAGGGTTGCGGGGCGGAATTGGGAATACGTTTTGCCATGAGGGTCCTAGGAGAGGACATAGTTGCGGGCGGGGGGCCTGGCTGTTCGGCTATGATGATACAGGGGACTGAAAGCGGTGGGTCCAGACTCGGTCCTGGAGTAATGACCTTTATGACCAACCTTCCCTCCACCATGACCGGCATAAAGAGATATTATCAAAAGATCGGTAAAGAGGTCCGTTGCGTTGTTTTTGCGGGTGACGGTATATCAGCCGACGTAGGATTCCAAACGTTGTCCGCAACGGCCGAAAGAGGAGAGAATCTCATCTACATATGCAACGACAATGAGGCATACATGGCCACGGGCATTCAACGCAGCAGTACCACTCCCTGGAAAGCATGGACGGGGACCACCCCCATTGGCACAAGGAAGAGAGGAAAAGGTGCGGTTTCCAAGTATATGCCTTTGCTCATGGCTCTTCACGGAGTCGCCTATGTGGCTACGGCGAGCGTCGCATACCTGGAAGATTTTGCCCTGAAACTGGAAAAGGCTAAGAAGTTGGTGGAGAATGGGTTTTGTTACCTTCATATGCTCGCGCCATGCCCGACGGGTTGGAGGGCGCCTACGGATAGTACCGTAGAGATGGCTAGGATGGCCGTAGAAACCAACTATTTTCCCTTGTGGGAAATGGAGGGAGGGAGGTTTCGAATGACATATCCGGTCGCCAGGCCTCGGCCATTGGAGGCATTTACCAAGTTGATGGGAAGATTTGGGCATTTGAATCAGGAAGAATTGCGAGAGATGCAGAACATGGTTGATGAAAGGGTAAGGTTTGTCGAAGATCTTTGCAGGATAAGGCCGTATCATGCCCATTAAATGAAATGCGCGACAGCATATTGAGGGGGCCTATTTTTTGGAAAAAAGCCTTGACAGTCGTTTGCAATCAAGTATTATTGCCACCAAATCCTACCACGCAAAAGCATTTTCTTGCATTGTGATAATCACCTTGCGCATGTCCTAAGAGGGAGGGTGTCACAGGGGGAAGTGTTTCGAAAGTTCGGGTAATGAGTTGGCTGAATTCTTTTCGAGACTTCTTAGCTTAGTCCGGTCAGCTTTGCGAGGCACTTCTATCGCTCTTCTTCGAGTTCAGGATCTTCCGCAATCGTGGGGAAAGTCGTCGTCTGCAAATCGGGAGGTTTGGAGAAACAACAACTTTACGGCTCTTTCGTCTTAGAAACAAAAGGCCGGAATAACCAACCACGAT
>JAZDGZ010000261.1:0-5638 GCA_043806375.1 Pseudomonadota bacterium
CCGGGAAAGGCTGTAACCCCTGTGGTTGAGAAACCCGGGCAGGTACTGGCCGAGAACACCGTACAGGATGGCCACGAGGGCCGTGATCACAAGGGCCCAGCCCGTGGTCCGTCTCGTCATCTCCAGCACGATGCCGGTAAAAATGACGGAGAAGAGGACATCGTAGCCGTTCGGGTCAACCCCCATCCTGAAGATGATATCTTCCAGGTCCCAGAAAATATAGGCCACAGAGGCGCAGAGCCCGGCGATGAACAGGTAATCGACGAAGTGGATGCGGTCCTTGGCCGCGCTCTTCCATCCGGGGACCAGGGCAAAGAGCAGTGCCCCCCCGAAGACAATATGGAGGCTCCTGAACATCCAGGGGTCGATGGCCCTGATCATCAGGATATAAACGTGGAAGGCGCTCATGAGAAACCCGATGACGGCCACAACGGCGGCAGCCTTCTTGCCGAGATTCCTCTTGCCCGAGACCTCTATATCCTTCAGCTTTTCGAGCTTCTTTCCCAGTTCCTCATCCATATCCAGTTACTCCAACCAATCCCCGAAAGCCATACAAATACAAACGCATTAAGTCCCTTGTTGATCACGCCCCCTCACCCCGCCCTCTCCCCCGCGGGGGAGAGGGGAAGGGTGAGGGGGATTCGGGCGAATGTCACAGGAATAACCGCGTTTGCATTAATCCTTGGGAATCAGTCTTTCCGGGATCTTTAGCCCCACCTCTTTGTAATACTTAATCGCCCCCGGGTGGAGCGGAACAGGGCTGTTCATAATCCCGTCGACCCGCGCCTGCTTTGCGGATGCGTGGGTTGCGATGACGATGTCGATATTCTCAAAATACTTCTTGACCACCTCGTAGACAAAATCGTCGGGAAGGCTCTTGTGGACTGCATAGAAGCTGCCGAAGATGCCCGTTTCAATGTCCGTGTCCTTGTTGGACTTGTAGGTCCCCTTGGGAATCATCGTGAAACCGGTAAAGGGGTACCGGGACTTGAAATCCGCGGCCTTTTCAAAGTCTTTGGAACTGACTCCGAAGACATTCACATCGAGGACGGTCTCTATCTCCATGACGGTGACCCAGGGAACGCTGGTGACATTGGCATTGGCATCCAACATGCCGTCTCTCAGATTGGAGTCCAGATCGGAAATGCCGGCGTTGGCATAACGGGAGGGCTCGATGCCGAGGTCTTTGAGGAGGGCCGGGAAGAGCGTATGGGGAGCGCCGCCCACAGGGCCGACGCCGATGCTTTTCCCGTTAAGGTCATAAAGGCTCTTGATCCCCGACTTCTTGAGGGCATAGATCTGGAAGTAGGTATTGTTCATGTGCGCGATAACACGGGTGTCCTGATGTTTCTTGCCCTTGGCCCACCCTAGGCCCTCCCAGCCTTCATAGGCGGTGGGTGCGTTGAAGCAGCCGAAGGTGGCCATGTTGCCCTGTATGATCTTCACGTTGGCCGCGGACCCGGCTCCTACCTCGACCGACACGGGAATGCCCATTTTCTCGTAGAGAAGCTTGGCAAAGCCGCTGGCATGGAGATAGGTCGCCCCGCCTATGGAAGCGCTCGCGATGTTCACATTCTTTGGCCATGTGTCCGGGACCTTCTTTGGCTGGGCCAGGCCGTTGGCGATCATAAGCTGGAACACGATCATGCCGAAAAACATCACTTTCAAACTCTTCACTTTCATAGTCTCCTCCCATTTTCTTAAGGTTATAAAACAAGGCCGCTACTGCATGATTGCAAAAGTCATCGATATTTCCAAACGCCGTCACCCCGGCCCCGCATCAGGTGCGGGATAAACTCGCGTGCGGGTCCAGGATTTGTTGGAAACACCGGATTCCGGCGTTCGATGCTGTGTCGTAATTCGCGCGTGCCCGCTTTCTGTCATTTCGACCCCTTCGACGGGCTCAGGGTAAACTCCGGGAGAAATCTTAAAATCCAGCCACATGCAAAATCAAGATTTCTCGCCCCCGTTCAATCGGGGGCTCGAAATGACATTGCGACACAGCCTCGTTCGCCGGAATGACTGATAAGACTTCCGAAATTCGGTGTGCTATATTTGCACGTAATCACTACTTTGCTTTCCAAAAATACCTCTATTTCTCCTGTGTGCGCATCGCCCGGCGTGGTCCGCAGGCGCCCTATTTACACTAGCAGCCTGCTGGATCCGGAAAATACTGGATCGTTCCATCCGGTACGACGCCGACCTTTGCCGCGTTGCCATGCCACCCCTTCAAAATCTTCAGGGCCTCGGCCCATTCTTTTACCCGAATCACGGCATCGGCAGGCCCTATCCAATCGAGCCCGGCCCGGTCTATGCCGCTGCCTACGGCAATCATCCTCTTCACCCGTGGAGGCAAGGTCTTGCGCGGGCCCCACAAACGGCCGCCCAGGACCTTGCCGAAACTCCTCCCCGTATAGTGACAGGTCTGCCCCTCCGGGGTATTACATATCAATACCAGATCGCCCCCCTCTTCTTTCAGGAGTCCGGGGGACCCCTGCATGGCCAGGGAGGCCTCGTTGGCCTTGCTGTAGGCGTTCACCACAAGGAGATCGAACCCCCCCCCGGATTCCGTGGCATAGACCTTCCGCGCCATCTTCACCCCTTCCCGGTGGGCTGCGACGACATCCCCCACGAATACCCCGATGCTCTCCCGTTTGCCGTTGACGATCACATTGACAACACAATCGAGGCCTGCCATCCGGGCCATCTCTTCCAGGTCGGCCCGCAGCACATTCCCCTCAACCTTTCCGAATCCGAGAGAGGGGTGCAGTGTGCCCATGGGATTCCCGGGCGTGGGAGCGCTCCGCCCCCCGATGTCGTGATGATTGGCGTAGATCGTGTCGACGTGGGAAAGGCCGATCATGATCTTGGCCCCGCCGCCGAAACCGGCGGTCGGGTGGGGCACGATACAGCCTATGGCAAGCTTCAGGTCACAGCTCATGACCTCGCTGTTGATATGGACGGGTGTCCCCCGGGAGGTCTTGCCGAGATAGGTGCAGTTCTCGTAGGGGTTGTGATTGAAGACGGGAAATTTCTGCACCACCCTTTTCCCCAATTTCTTTTCAAAGTCCATCTGCTTCATGGCGCCGTGCGCACCTGCGGCAGCCACAAACCTGATAGACTGCTCGCCGATCCCGGCCTTCCTGATCTCTCTTAGGATGTAGGGGACGATTTCCATGGCTTTTGTCGGCCGGCTCAGGTCGTCGAAGATGAGCGCTACTTCGCCCTTGCCCCTGGCGAGCGAGGAAATCTTGGGCGTTCCGATAGGATTGGCAAAGGCGGCCTCGATCTCCTTTTTCGTCACCTTGGCGCCGTCCTGGCCCGGCATGGCGCAGACCTTGACGTCCCACGTTTTAGGAAGGCCGATCTCGAATCTCGTATCCCCGTACCAGGGTCGCTGACCCAGTGAAAGCCTGATGAGTTCTTCAGTCATAGCGGTTCCTTTATCTCTTCCAGGCCAAGAAGACGGGCAGGGTTGATCTTGACGAGCATCTCCATTTCCTCTTCGGAAAGGCCGAATTCGAGCATGGTGGCGATCATCATTCTGAACCCTTCAGGCGGGGACGGGTGGACGGATTGACCAAAGTCCGTATCCAGGATGCAGTTTTCCACACCCGTTGCCTTGATGTGGTCCACCATGATTTTCGGGCTCATGCCTCCCAGGATGGGCATGCAGGCCACGAAGCTGTGTTCGATCAGGGCGCCCATGGCGACAAGCTCCTGCTGCTGTTCAAGGGTGAGCTTGCAGCCGAAGCCGGCCGTTAGAGGGTGGGTGATGGTCACCTTTGCCCCCAGTTCCGTTGCCCGGGCCGTGAGGGCATAGATCTCATCCAGCGCCACATGTCCCGTGCCCAGAACCATGTCGTTTGCCTTGATGATCTCCAGGATCGCCGTCACTTCCGGCAGCAGTCTCTTCTCTCCGTCCACGATCGGTATGCCCGGTTTCCCCTTGCTGCTGATCACGGAGGATGTCGTGGGCATCCAGACGACCTTTGCCCCGGCCCTGGCCGCTGCTTCGACAATGTCGGGGTTCAGGCCCCCCGCTTCCCTGTTCAGGCTCAGGCTGCCTACCAGGGTGAAGCCGGGTACCATTTTGTTCACCACATGGGCAAGCAGGGCGGTGCCGTACTGATGATTCTTCGCCACCACGGCCCTCATGCCCGCTTCCTTTGAATAACGGGCCAGATCGAGCGCATCGAGCCGTCTTTCGTGAAAAGGGTCAGGGGCCGCGTGGACGTGAAAGTCGATGGCCCCCTGCATAAGCCGTTCTATCACTGCAATAGATCCCATTCCGGATTCCTCCTTCCCGATGCGGTCTTCTCCTTGATAGGATTGACGGCTTCGTAAAAAGTCCATCTGCGGCGTTGCGCTTCCCGCCGAAGGCGGGTAAACATCTTTCCCCCGCTTCCGCGGGGGCAGGCTTGCGGCGTACTAGGTTGTACGCCTCACTCCTCAGGTGAGTTTATCCTGAGCTTGTCGAAGGACGCGCCTTGCATCTGGAGCATTTTACTGTGCCGTCCGTTTTGACGACCTTTTACCGATTCATCAGGCTTGGTCAAGGTATTTTTGCGAGGGGCCCGGCTATTTGGCGAGACCGCTCAGGTATTTTTCTGCAGAGCAGGCGGCAACGGCGCCGTCACCGGCCGCGGCTATGGCCTGCCATATGGACCCGCTGCGGATGTCCCCGGCTGCAAAGATCCCGGGCAGACTGGTCCTCATGGCATGATCCACCTTTATGAAGCCTGCACCGTCCGCGTCTACAAGACCGTGAAGATATTCGATGGCCGGCTCCAGCCCGATAATGACGAATATCCCGCTCACCCTGAGCGCGGACTCCTTGCCTGTCACCGTGTTCCTGAGCCGAAGGGTCCTCACGCCGTCCGAATCGCTGATGCTTGCCACCCGGGTGGAAAGCATGATTTCCAATTTGGGGTTAGTCCGGGCCCTCTCCTGAACGATGGCCGGTGCACTCAATTTGGGCATGATTTCAATCACCGTGACTTTGGAGGCAATCCGTGTCATATAGAGGCCTTCAGTCACTCCGCCTTCCCCTCCTCCGACGATCGCCACCTCCTGCTCGGCGAATGGCCCCCCGTCACACATGGCGCAGTGGAAGATGCCCTTGCCGAACAACTCTTTTTCGCCCGGGACTCCCAGACTTCTGTACCGGGCTCCGCCGGCAACGATGACGGCCTTCGCACGGTACTGGCCGCTCGATGTGGTGACCACCTTCATGTCACCCGCCGACTCTACAGAAGTAACCTCGGCGAAATCAACGGTCGTTCCAAAGGCCATAGCCTGGGACATCATGTTGGCAGACAGTTCCGCCCCCGAGACCCCTTCCGGAAAGCCGGGAAAATTCTCGACCCGGTCGGCGTTGATGATGCTCCCTGCCGGATTTTCCTTTTCCAGAACGACTGCTTTTAAGTGGGCGCGCCCACAATAGATTCCCGAGGTAAGGCCGGCAGGGCCGCCACCGATAATCACCACATCACAGTCGTTCATCCCCTCTTTCTCCTCGCAAGACTTGGAATCCATTGGACGGGTTTTGATCTCTCCCATCAGATATTTTTCATATCATGATTCTATTTCTCTTTCGCTCTTACTTCAGTATGTTTTTAGCGAGTAAGGAAAAGCC
>JAZDGZ010000262.1:0-6088 GCA_043806375.1 Pseudomonadota bacterium
TTTCTGTTTTCCTGGTGGTCATGATTTTCAAGTCCTTTATCCTGCTTCTGACAGCCCACTTGCTGGGGGATGTCCTTTTTAATTCCTATCGGTTGGCTCTGCTCAAGCGCAGTTCGGGCTTTCTCCTGCAGGCGATCGGCGTCGCCTGCCATAGCGGCGTCCACGTCTTTTTCGCAGCCATACTGCTCTTCTTGGGTGATCGGCCATGGATCCGGGGGGGACTCCTGGTCTTCGCGCTTCATTTTCTTATTGATCTGATTCGATCGAGCGTCGAGAAAGGCAGATTCGGCCACGGCCGCATTCATGTCAAGCGATCGGAATTTTTCGCGTGGGTCTTGGGTAAGGGCGAGAACTCTGCTAAAATGCGGTTTTCGAACCTTCGTCCGTGGTTCCTCATCAACATGGCCGATCAGGGCGCGCACGTGGTCGGTCTCCTGGGTGTAGCGTCGCTGGTGTAAAGGGATTGGCAAGCGTGCAAACGCGACAAGCGTCCGGCTCGTTTACTAATACCCACAGAGAGGAAAAGAGATGCAATGCCCAGCGTGTAGTCGTCATCTTCCGGCAGGCAAAGAGAGGTGTCTCTATTGCGGCGCCACTGTGGCGGGGGATATCCCCACGACCGAAGGTGATCCAAAGATCTTCGAGGGCGGCACCATGCTCCGCCAAAGGAGTGAAAAGGCGACCGTTGCCTCCCGGAGCAGCGGAAAAGAAGATGTCTATTTCAAATTGAACGATCTCCCTGAGGCGCTGCGACAAAGGGTGGAAGAGGCCTTGGCGCGGGGTAAGGGGAAGACCGGCGTGGATGAGTGGACGTCCTCGGTTCCTGAGCCTCCATCCGAGAGGGAGAGGCTATTTAGCACCGTGCCCGGCCTCCCTCCCGGGGCCGGGTCCCTGCCCACCGAGGTCTACATGGACCAGCAGTTCTCCCTGATGCGGAGCAGGCGAAAGGCGTCGGTGAGTAAGCTTTTCCTCACCGTTATCTTTTTTTTTCTCCATGGCCATTGTTGGATTCGTCGTGTGGCTGTTGAGCTGATCGGAGCGCTTTTTTGCGCGCCCTTTAGGCTGTCCCTGTCCGAAGTAAACCATTCCCTACCCGGAAGAGTTAGGGATGGAAAACGGGAAAGAGAATGAAGTTCAGGAGGTACTTATGTCCACCAGCGTGAAGGAGAGGCCCTGGGATGCCCTGCGCGAGGTTCTTGCGGCAGGGGATGTGCTGCGTTTGAAGGGGTTTCTGGATGACCTGAGTCCGGCGGAGACGGCCCGTGCCATTTCCCGTCTCTCGGCCCATGAGCAGAGAAAGCTGCTGACGATCCTGGCGCCCGGCGATGCGGCCTACGTCATCAAGGAGGTTTCGGATGCGCAGGCGGTCGACCTCATCGAGGACCTGCCGGCACAGAGCGCTGCAGCCATTGTCGACGAGATCCCGAGCAACCGGCAGGCGGACCTGCTGGCGGAAATGGACAGCGAAGATGCGGAGGCCATTCTCAAAGAGATGTCCCCTGAGGAGTCTGAGGACGTTCGGAGGCTGCTCAGATACGACCCGGACACGGCCGGCGGCCTGATGATCACGGAGTACCTGGCGTACAAAGAGACGGATCGCATGAGGGACGTCCTGCGCGACCTCCAGCGAAACCGTGAAGAATACGGGGATTACCATGTTCAATACCTCTACGTGGTGGACGAGGGAGGAAAGCTCGCCGGTGTCCTTCGAATGCATGACCTTCTTTTTGCCGACTCGGAGGCTATCCTGAGCACCTTCATGATCAGGGAACCCCTGAAGATCCGTGCATCCGCCACCATGGAGAAACTGAGACAGTTCTTCGATGAGCACAAGCTCTTCGGCGTTCCGGTCGTGAATCGCCATGACCAGTTGGTGGGCGTGGTTTTGCCCAGGGCCGTGAAGGAGGCCTCCCTCAGGGATGCAAACCGTCAATATCTGGGGCTAAGCGGGATCATCGGAGGGGAGGAGTTGCGCACCATGCCGCTCATGCTCCGCTCCGGTCGGCGCTTTTCCTGGCTCAGCATCAACATCGTCCTCAACATCATTGCAGCGAGCGTCATCGCCCTTTACACCGACACCCTGACGGCGGCCATTGCCCTGGCCGTCTTTCTGCCCATGATCAGCGACATGAGCGGCTGTTCCGGCAACCAGGCCGTAGCCGTGAGCATGCGAGAGCTGACCCTCGGGCTGATTCGGCCGAACGAGGTCCTGCGGGTCATCGGAAAAGAGGTGGGGTTAGGGGCCATGAACGGTTTCGTCCTCGGACTTCTTCTCGGAGGCGTGGCCCTGCTGTGGAAAGGGAATATCTATCTGGGCATGGTCGTGGGGGCTGCGCTCATGGCCAATACGATCCTGTCAGTCGTCCTGGGCGGCTGTCTGCCTCTGATTCTCAAAATGATCAAGCTGGATCCGGCCCTTGTCTCGAGCCCGATCCTGACGACGGTCACAGACATGTGCGGGTTTTTCATGGTTCTGAGCCTGGCCACGGCCGTGCTGCCCAAACTGGCAGGGGCCTGAAGCGAGCATGGAAGAATCCTGCCCGTTTAGGCATGCACAAGAAGGGGTGGGAGGATTTTCATTTCGAGCTGCGAAGATAGGCCCTCTTGACGATTTCACTCTCCTTCAAGGTGGCCACGTCACCTTGGCCTACGATCTCTCCTTTCTGGATGATGTATCCGTATGAGGAGATGCTGAGAGATTTCTTGGCGTTCTGTTCTATGAGGAGGATGGTGATCCCGGTACGGTTGATCTCCCTGATGGTCTTGAAGACGCGGCTAGTGACGACCGGGGACAACCCCAGGGAGGGTTCGTCAAAGATAATCATCTTGGGCTCGGACATGAGGGCGCGGGCGATAGAGAGCATCCCCAGTTCGCCGCCGCTCAAGGTCCCGGTCAACTGGTGGATCCTTTCTTTGAGAATAGGAAAAAGGGCGGAGACCCTTTCAGTCCTTTCCCTGATCACCCTGCCGTCGTTTTCGAAAAAGGCGCCCATGCGAAGCGTTTCAGCCACCGTGAATTTCGGAAAGAGCTGTCTTTCCTCCGGGACGACAGAGAGGCCCAGTTTGATGATCTGGTGCGTCTTCAGCCGCTCGATCCGAACCCCGGAAAAGGTGATGGTCCCTTTCCTCGATTTCACAAGGTTGACGATGGTCTTGACGAGGGTGCTCTTGCCCGCCCCGTTAGGGCCCAGGACGCAGGTGGTGATTCCCTTCGGCACGCGCATGGAGATGTCCCGAAGGATGATGACCTTTTCCTCATATTGGGAAGAGACTTTTTCAAGCTCAAGCATCATCCGTCTCCCTGCCCAGATAGGCTTCGAGGACCTCCTCGTTCTTGGCAATCTCAGAATAAAGCCCCTCGGCGATTTTTTTCCCATAGTTGAAGACATAGACGTGTTCGGCGATCTTTTCGATCACATCCATATCGTGCTCGATGATGATGATGCTGATGTTTCGGAATTTCTTTCTCACCTTGCCGATATCATCCATCAATTTGTCCGTCTCCTCCGGAGACATGCCGGCCGAAGGTTCGTCCAGCAGGAGCAGGTGCGGGTCTGAGGCAAGGGCCCTGCAGATTTCGACCCGTCTGCGGTCCCCCTGAGAGAGGTCGGAGACAAGACGCAGGTGGTGCTCGGCCAACTCCGGGCTGAAGTAGCTGAGGATCTCAACGGCCTGCTCAGCGCATTCTCCAAGCTCTTTCGTCACTCTCTTGTATCGAAAGAGGACATCAAAGAGATCGGCGCGCTGCTTGGTGTACATGCCGAGGATGACGTTATCGAGGATGCTCAACTGCCAGAAGAGGCGATTGTTCTGAAAGGTCCTGGCCATGCCCTTCCGCGTCATGTGATGGGGCTTATGGCCCACGACATTTTCGCCCCTGAACCAGACGTCCCCCTCGGTCGGTTTATAGATGCCGGAAATGAGGTTGAAAAAGGTCGTCTTCCCCGACCCATTGGGGCCGATCAGTCCTACCGTGCGCCCGGCGGAGACCTCCACGTTGACCCTGTTGACAGCGGCCAGCCCGCCGAAATGGATCGAAAGATCGTTCGTCCTCAGTATGAGTCCGTTATCCAAGGTTCATCTCCATCTGATAAATCCATTGATCAGACATACTGTCTCGTCTTCTGTGGAAACAGGCCCTTGGGTCTTGCAATAAGCATGACAAGGATCACGAGGGCAAAGAGCCACAGCCGATAGGACTGGACCACCTGAAATTTTTCAGGGATCAGGGTCATGATCACGGCGCCCAAGATCACACCCGTCGTATTTCCCATGCCTCCGATGATGACCATGGTGACCACAATCACGGAAAGCATGAAGGCAAAATTTTCGGGGGAGATGAACCCGATGTTGAAGGCGTAAACGGCGCCGGCCAATCCGTCAAAGAAGGCGTTGGTGTAGAAGGCCATGATCTTGCTCTTCGTTACGTCGATCCCCTGGCAGGCGGCGGCGATTTCGTCATCCCGAATGGCGTTCCAGGCCAGTCCGATATTGGAATTGTAGAGGCGCTTGGCCACGACGAATTCGATAAAAAGGATGATGAGGATGAGGTAGTAGAAGTTGGCCTGGAAGGGGAGCTCCAAGCCGAAAAGATGGAGGGATTCCCCCAATGAGAAACTGCCGATGGTAGGATAGGGAATCCCTGCAACGCCGTCCGGCCCCCCTGTCCAGCTCAGGTTATTCAGAAGGAGATAGATGATCAGGCCCACCGCTATGGTCACCAGCGACAGGTAATAGGTCTTGGTCTTCATGGTGGGAAGACCCAGGAGAAAGCCGAAGAGCGCGGCCGCTAAACCGCCCAAGGGCAGCACGATCCAGAAGGACCACCCGAATTTGACGGCCAGAAGAGCCGCTGTGTAGGCCCCGATGCCGTAGTCGGCGGCTGTGGCGAAGTTGACAAGATGGGTGGATCCCACCTGAAAATCGAGCCCGATGGCCAGGACCGCGAAAAGACCGGCCATGAAGAGCATGTGGATCGAATAGGGGCTGTGGTGAAGCAGGAATGGCAATCCGAGCACGAAAAGGATGCCCCAGCCAAGGGCCGCTTTTTTATGACGGTTAAGAAGGTCATGAAAAAAGCGGTTGAGCCGCTCCAGTTTCACAATGACAAAGCTGATCAAGATGGTGCCCAGGATCATGGCGAGGATGGGGATGATCCCTTCCACCAGCATGAAAACCAGAACCATGGCAAAGAAGAGGGTCTCCAGAAAGAGAAGGAGAGCCAACCCACGAATGTGTTTCCCCACCGCTGTCGTTTCTTCTGACTGAATCATACCTTATCGTAGGCCCTTTCACCGAGTAGCCCCGTGGGCTTAAAGACCAAGAAAAAGATGACGATAATAAAGGCGTAGACATCCTTGTAAGGTGTTCCTCCCGGGATGTAGGCGGAGGCAAAGGTCTCTACGAAACCCAGGGTGAGCCCCCCCAGAATGGCCCCATTGAAATTGCCCAGGCCGCCCACCACGGCGGCGGAGAAGCCCTTGATCCCCCCCATCAGGCCCACGTCGAACTTAACGACGTTGAAATAAGTGCCTGTCAGAACGCCGGCAATCCCTGCAAGAAAGGAACCGGCGAAGAAGGTTGCCATGATGGCGAAATCGGGATTGATGCCCATGAGGCTTGCCGCCTCGATGTTCTGTGAGATGGCCCGAATCGAGAGACCGATCTTCGTCTTGTTGATGAAGAGGATCATCCCGACGATTAGCAGGAAGCTTATCCCTAAGATCATGAGGTGTTCGACCCTGAAATAGAGGGGGCCCGCCTGGAACCCGAGCTTCGGGAAGAAACGCGGAAAGACCTGCGGGTTGCTTCCCTCCGGATAAAAGAGCCTCACGGACTCCCGGATGATAATGCCCAGTGCGACCGTGGCAACGAGAATCATCAATAGGGGAGAGTTTCTGAAGGGTCTGATGACGGTTCTTTCAAAAAGGACCCCGAGTCCCCCTGTAATGATCAATGTGAACAGGATGACCCCGGCAACCCACACCCACATGGGGAGGATTCGGGTAAGACCGGTGGCCTCGGCAAGGCCGTAAAGGATGATCGCCACAAAGGCCCCTAACATGGCCACGTCGCCGTGGGCGAACTG
>JAZDGZ010000263.1:0-3159 GCA_043806375.1 Pseudomonadota bacterium
AAGACCATTTCCTGCCTGAGGACCTTCCGCTGCTCGGCTTTCATGTTTATCAAAATGGCTATTAATATACTCCTAAAGTCTTTAGCACTGCCTTAATCTGCTCTAAAGTAATTAATTTTTGGCTAAATAATATCGCCCCTACGGGTCTATGCATTCCCTCCAAATTCTCCATAACCTGAATCTTTAATGACTCAATAAGTTGCTCTACAGTAATAAAGCCTTTTTCTATAGCTACACTTCCAAAACGCCTCTCAAATTTCTCTAAAGAATCCATTTCCGCCTCCCAATGTTTTATCTTGGCTTTAATCTGTTGTTACCCAATGCGGGCCTTCGGCCGCAACCAGATCAGTGTTCAGAGTTCAGCCTGTCGAGAGCCTCCAGGTCGAACGAGAGGGGCGAGCGCTTGCCCCCCTCCGGAGGGCTTGCCCGCCTCCGGAGGGCTTGCCCGCCTCTGGCTGGAAGGCAACGCCGCAGAACCTGCCCCTGCGAAAGCAGGGGTGATGCCTTGATGGTGGATCAGAGCTCAGAGAAATCCATTGACAGGACCTTGGCGACAAGGATATTAGAGTAGGGATATTGCCGGTAATGATTCGGTTTTGCACGGACTTAGGGGCAATGACCTACCCCGCAGCAAGCTACGGGAGGTCAAGAATTCAGAAGCCAGAATCTAGCGACCATACAAAGGGCTTTCAAGTGATCCAACTTCTTCTGGATTCTGACTCCTGGCTCCTGGATACTTTGAAGCGCATAACATAGCCAGAGGCCTTATGCATTTTCATACGCACCAACCTCTGGAGAATTAAACCCAAAGAGAGATTGAAGGTATGACGGACAAGAAGAAAACGGACAGGTACGCAGAGGCCGGCGTCGATATCGATGCGGGGAACAGTTTTGTCAGCCGGATAAAACCCCTCGTCAGCAAGACCTTCAAATCGGGGGTCATCACCAACATAGGCGGCTTTGCAGGGCTTTTTTCACTCAACATCCAGGATATAAAGAATCCCGTGCTGGTCGCATCGACCGACGGGGTAGGCACCAAACTCAAGATAGCCTTTATGCTGGATAAGCACGATACGGTGGGCATTGATCTGGTGGCCATGTCCATCAACGACATCCTGGTCCAGGGGGCCACCCCCCTCTTTTTCCTGGACTACATCGCCATGGGAAAGTTGGATGTCGACAAGGCTGTTCAAATCGTCAAAGGGATCGTCGATGGCTGCAAGGAGGCAGACTGCTCCCTCATAGGCGGGGAAACGGCGGAGATGCCCGGCTTTTACCAGGATGGAGAGTATGACCTGGCCGGATTCGTTGTCGGCCTTGCCGATAACGACCAACTCCTGGACGGATCCGAAATCGGCGTTGGGAATCAGCTGATCGGCATCGCCTCGAGCGGACTCCACAGCAACGGATATTCTCTTGTGCGGAAGGTCTTTTTTGAGCAACTGAGACTAAAAGTCCAGGACTATGTGGAGGAGTTCGGCCGTACCCTTGGAGAGGAACTTCTGGAGCCCACGCGCATCTACAGCAAGGCCATAAAAAACATGACACGCGACTTCACCCTTTACGGCATCGCCCATATCACGGGGGGAGGCCTCATTGACAACCTGCCGCGCATTTTGCCTCAGCAATGCAAGGCCATAGTAAAGACCTCAAGCTGGACCCCTCCCCCCATATTTGAATTCATCCGGAAGGCAGGAAAGATATCCCCGAGGGAGATGATGCGGACCTTTAATAACGGCCTGGGAATGGTCATCGTGGTGGGTGAAGAGAATACGGACGAGATCCTTTCAAGACTCAAAGCCATGGGTGAAACGGCCTTTCATGTTGGATCGGTGGCATCCAGGGACGAGGAAGAAGAGCCCATCCAGTTCATTCGTTGAGGAGCAAGGTCATGTTCGGTCTCGGAACCGCTGAGTTGATCGTCATTGGAGTCCTCGTCTTTCTGATTTTCGGGGCCAAGAGAATACCGGAAATCGGAAAGGGCCTTGGCGGGGCACTGAGAGAGTTTCGACAGATCAAGAAGGACGTTGCCAAGTCCCCGGAGACTACGGATAAAAACGGGAAAGAGCCTCCCCCGGAAGAAAAAGAGCCCCGTGCCCTGGAGAACAAACTGGCTCAGAAGGTCCTTGAGCAGGCCCCCGGTGTGAAAAAAATGATGGATATGAAGAAAAAGGTCGACAAGGTAAAGGACCTCATCAACTAGCAGGCTGCTGAAAAATGGCCGGATGCAAGGCACCCAAAATTCCGAGGAATGAGGGTAACGCCGCTTGAGCCGTGCAAAATCCCGGCTTGACGGTGAGATGGGCGTTTTTCAGCAGCCTGCTAGTGAAGCACCCCGCGCTCCCGCGCGGGGCATCGTAATTGGTTTTCGAATAATTTCCTCCCCCTCGACGGGGGAGGATCGAGGTGGGGGTGAACACATCCTGTTCCTTTGCCCCCCTCCCCTAACCCCTCCCGCCAGGGGAGGGGAATTCTTAAGGATGCCATTCATCCCCGCCCTGCCGGGCGGGGCATTCTGGCGTGTTTTTGGTAAAACGGTGATTCTCTGGGTATAGGAGGGGAGTTATGGGAAGGAAACATCTCGGCCTTGCCTTTGTCCTTTTTCTCTTGGTGCTTGGAAACTGCATCGCTCCGACCTCTGCGCTGGGTGAGCCCAATCCGGGGCTTGAAGGTATTACAAGCATCTACGTCCAGGTTTTGCCCCATGACGGCCCCCGCGATCACCAAAAGGAAATGGAAGGCTATCGCCTGCGTTATGAGGTGGAACGACGTCTGAGCGACGCAGGCATGAAGATCCTCTCCGAGGAGGAGTTTCAGAGATTCCTCCCCTCCCGGGGTTACCCGCTTGCCCTCGTTGAGCTGAGGACCAAGACCGTTCCCGTCCCGGTCAAGGATCTGGACGTCATGGTCTTCACCGTGACCCTCAAACTTCGGCAATCGGTCATGCTGGCGCGAAAGCCCATCGTCAAGGTCCTCGCCCCCACCTGGGAACTCTCGGACACGGGTGCAACGAAGGGTCTCGCCACCGTGAAGGAGCGGGCAATGATGGCCGTTTCGGCTCTCGTCCGCGACCTCCAGTCCAGCAACCCCGCCCGATGAGCAGTTAGGGCTTATCCTGCCAGCATAAGGAAGTCTGAAGCGGGGATGATAAAACACCTT
>JAZDGZ010000264.1:0-4983 GCA_043806375.1 Pseudomonadota bacterium
CTACCCCAAAGGGTCGAGACGACATCATTCGAGCCAGGGACGGGAGCTTTATCGGCATTGCCGCGGATTTCTAAAAGTAACGGTTGCCCCCTTTTCCCTTGCCCCCCTTTTTGCCCGGGCATATATTGCCTCCATCCGTACAGTCTTTGTCAGTCGAATCACCGAAGGCACCGATTCCGTTCTCCCGCACCCCGTCAGTAGGGATCATTTTTCCAAGCTGACTCCCAAAGGGCCAGGAATCCCGCCTCCTGAGGAACAGAATGTCTCGACGTTGGGCCGTCTTCACCATCGCCTCCCTGAATTTCTTTCTTTCCCAATTCTACAGGGCCTCAAATGCCGTCATTTCCATGGACCTGTTGCGGGACCTATCGATCGATACGCAGGGTCTGGGTCTCCTCTCGGCATCCTTTTTCTACGGCTTCGCCCTCACCCAGATACCGGTCAGCCTTTTTCTGGACCGAGTAGGCCCCAGGCGGATGATGACCGGACTTTCCCTTCTGGGGATCCTGGGTGCCCTTATCTTTTCGTGGGCCGGCAACTTGAACTCGGGGCTTGCGGGCCGGTTTCTGCTCGGGGTCGGCATGGCCTGCAATCTGATGGGGACGCTGAAGCTCCTGAGCCTCTGGTTCGGGCCTTTGAGTTTTGCTACCCTGTCGGGCATACTCTTCTCCATCGGGACGTTTGGCAACATGGCCGCCGCGACCCCCCTCGTCCTCCTTGCCGGGAGACTGGGGTGGCGAGGCAGCTTCCAGGTGATCGCCGGAGTCAACCTCCTTCTGGTCCCGCTATTTTACCTGATTGTGAGAGACGGCCCTGAGGAGGAATCCTCGATTTCCCATGGACCTGACGTCACGGGTAAGCCACCCAAGCTCTTTTCAGGGCTTCTCCTCCTCTTAAGGCTGAAGGAGTACTGGATCATTTCGCTCGGCACCCTGGTGAGCTATGGGGTCCTGGCTGCGTTCCAGGCCCTCTGGGCGGGGCCCTACCTCATGGAGGCGATGGGTCTTTCTGCCGTGAATGCGGGCAACATCATCCTTCTATTGAATGTGGGACTTATTATCGGCGGGCCGGCATGGGGTCTCCTTTCGGACAGGGTTTTCAGGACCCATAAGTGGATCATCTTCTGGGGGCACGTGATGTTTTTTCTTGTGATGACGGTCGCGGCTCTGCTTCCCCCGGGAACGGGTCTGGTCGTCCTGGGTCTTCTTTTCTTTTCTTTCGGTCTTTTTCGGACGACAGGGATCTTAATGTATGCCCATATCAAGGAACTCATGCCTCTGGAAATGGCGGGCACTGCCATGGCGGGAATCAATTTTTTCACCATGCTGGGCTCGGCCATCTTTCTTCAGGGGCTGGGGAGTCTCATGCAAGGCTTTTATCCCCAAGCTTCGAGAGGTCCGGAGGCCTTTGAGATGGCCTTTCTGGTTTGTGGAGCCTCTGTGCTGGCTATCTCTCTGCTCTATCTGTTGACCAGGGAAAGAAATCGATAAGATCAGCAGGCTGCTAGTGCCCTTCAGCCCCGACCTTTCTCGTTTTCTGCAGGACCACCACCGCTGCAATCAGAAGCAGCCCGACTGCATCGCACAAGGCGGTGGGATAGACGAGCAGCAGGCCGGCGGCAATGAGCATCAGCCTTTCGTAAAAAGTAGTCCTCTTGAGGAACCAGTTCTCGACACCGCCGGCAAGGGCGGTCAGCCCGAGAAAGGAGGAGATGACCGTCCAGACGACATCCATGGGAGGGCCTTTGAGGAGAAGACCAACCCCCCTGGGGTCCAGGGTGAACATGAAAGGAACGATGAAGGCGGGCAAGGTGTACTTCCAGGCATAGAGCGTCGTCTTGTAGGGGTTCCCTCCCGTGAGGGCGGCAGCGGCGAAACAGGAGAGGGCGGTGGGCGGGGAGACCTCGGAAAGTATGGCGTAGTAGAAGACGAACATGTGGGCCGCAAAATCCGGGACCCCGAGCATGATGAGGGCCGGCGCTGCGATCACCGCAGAGATGATGTAGGAGGCCGTGACCGGCACGGCGAGCCCGATCACCCAGACGATCAAGGCGGTATAAATGGCCGTCAAAAAAACGCTCCCTCCGGCATAGGCGATGATAATGGAGCTGAACTTCAACCCGAGACCCGTCAGGGTCACTACGCCCACGATGATTCCGGCGGCCGCGCAAGTACAGGCAACGTTCAACACCCCGATAGAGCCCCCCCTCAGGGCCTGAATCAGCTTTTTCGGGTAAAGGGCGGTGTCCTTTCTTATGAAACTGACGGCAAAGGCGATGACCGTTGCCCAGAAGACCGCCATGATGGGCGTATAGCCGATGATCATGATCGCCACAATGGCGATGAGAGAGAGGAAATGGAATCCATAGAGGTAGGTGAGACGCCCCAAAGAATAGGTCCTGTCAAAGGCGACCTGCCGGACCCCGAACTTCTTGGCGTCCAATTCGACCATGAGGAAGATAGACCAGTAATAGAGGCAAGTGGGGATAGCCGCCATGACGATCACATCGAGATAGGAGAGATTCAGGAATTCGGCAATCAGAAAGGCCGCAGCCCCCAGGACCGGCGGTGAGAGGATGGCCCCGATACCTCCGGCCGCGAGAAGACCGCCTGCGGCATCTTTACTGTACCCTGCTTTCGCCAACATGGGATAGGCGACCGAGCCCAATGTGACCGTCGTTGCAACGCCGCTTCCGGATGGGCCTCCCAGAAGGAAAGAGGCCAGGGTCACCGTTCGACCGGCACCGCTCGGTTTTCCACCCATGGCTGCAAAAGAGAAATCGATAAAGAATTTCCCTGCACCCGAAAATTCCAAGAAAGCACCATAGATGGTGAAGAGAATGATGAAGGTGGAGGAGACATCGATGGGGACCCCGAAGATTCCTTCAAGGGTCATATACATATGGCCTACGACGCGGTCGATGTCGTATCCGCGGTGCGTCCAGGGTTTGGGGAGTTCCGGACCTATAAAGGCATAGATGAGAAAGGCGACCACCACTGCAGGCATGATCCACCCTGACGTCCTTCGAGCAGCCTCCAAAACCAGGAAGATCAGGATGACCCCGAAGAGTTTGTCCCAGAAATTGGGCACAACAGCCCTGTAAATAAACTCTTCGAAGTCTACGAACATATAAACGATCACGGCTACGCCGAGAACGGCGAAGAGGAAGTCAGCCCAGGTGATCCGTTTCTTGAATCGTTTAAAGGAAGGAAAGACAAGAAAGGTGAGAAAGATGACGAACATGACATGGATCCCTCTGAGAATCTGGGTCATGATGATGCCTGCGGCGGCGTAGAGGTGAATAAGGGACATCGCCACGGCCACGACGGTAATGAAGATGTCCATGTTACCCGTCAGCCTGCGAGAAGGCCCTTCTTCCTCTTCGACATATTTTTCCGCCTCCTTAAGGGCTTCTTCGCTTACGACGATATCCTGACTTTCTGCTTTCTTTTCCACCATCAGTCCCTCCTCCGCCAAAGAGATCGGTTGATTGAACTGCTAGGCCCCTTCGAGCACTCTAGAAAAAAGATAGGATCCCAGGGATAAAGACATGGCCCTTAATTGAATACGATCCCCTTTTTCCGCCAAATCGCTCAGATAAATCTTCTTGTCTCCGACGATCAGGCCTTGGCCCTCCTTCATCCCCTTCTTGATGACCAGAGGGTGGGTAAAACGCCTCTCTACAGGATGGAATTCTTTGACTTCGTCAAACCCATAGTACTCCATGACGCCGGGGTCCTTGGTCCTGACCCCCTTGAGGAGAATCGCATCTCCGGACGCCTGAAATTCTTCCACCACCGGCTTGTCATAGATGGAATTCGTATAGAATAGGAAAAAGGGCTCTGAAGGATGAACCCTTATTCTCAGAGTCCGCGGGCGGTCCATATTCTTCACCTGAAGAACAGTCACCTGGACGAAAAAAAGAAAAGCCCCCCCAGCCACGATCAAGAGACCGACCGATGTCAGGAGGGGCCAAATCTTGCTTTTCACTTATTTTATGTCGATCCCTTTCTCTTTGAAATATCTTAAGGCTCCGGGATGGAATGGTATGGGCGAACCATCTATTTGAGATTCCAATTTAAGCTTGGCTGCCATTTTATGGACGGCTATCAATTCCGGCTGATGGTCAAAAAGGGTTTTTACAATATCATAGGCCACCTTGTCCTTCATCTCTTTATTGCAGATGAGAAGATTCCAGACCAGAGCGATGGGGACGTCTACGTCCTGTCCGGGATAGGTTTTGGCCGGGATGATCCCTTTGACATAGAGGGGGCCGTATTTCTCTCTCATTTTGGGAACCGCGTCCCCGTGAGCGACCAGCATCATTTTGACCCCGGGGGTTGCCCCCAGATCCGTCACAGACGCCGTCGGAAGACCCCCGTCCCAGAAATAGGCATCGATTTTCCCGTCTTTCAACGCCCCTGCCGATTCTGAAGCGCCCAGCCTGTCGCGCGTCATGTCTTTATCAGGATCGAGTCCGTAGGCCTCGAGGACCCGAAGGCCTTTGACCTCGGTCCCGCTCCCGGGAGAGCCTGTGGAGACCCGCTTTCCTTTCAAGTCCGAGACTTTTTCAATGCCTTTACCTTCGATCGTTACTATATGCATGTTGTTGGGATAAAGGACCGCCAAGGTTGTGATCGGGAGTTTTTCCTTGAATTTTCCCTTCCCTTCAAAGGCATCCCAGCCCACATCCGCCATGATCAGGGCCATGTCTGACTTCTTGCCGCCGACCAAGAGGCAGTTATCCACAGAAGCGGCCGTCACTTCTGCTGTGGCGTCTGCGTAAGATATGTATTTTGAGATCACATTGGCCATCCCACCACCCAGCGGGTAATACACGCCCCCTGTGCCTCCGGTAGCGATGGTCAGTCGAACGTCCTTCTGGGCCCAAACCATCGAGAGGCTGAGAACCAAGGTCAAGACAAGGCCTAGCATAAGCATACGTCTCATAGCCAACCCTCCTTTGTTACAAGGTTTAAAATG
>JAZDGZ010000265.1:0-3309 GCA_043806375.1 Pseudomonadota bacterium
CCTTTGCGGGGATGCACTCACCATAATCAATGCTGATCCTGGTCTTTCGCGTATCAAAATGAAGTCTATTGTTCTCGGTCATGAACCTACCCCTTTTGTGCCTGATCTTTCTCTTGTCGGTACTCTTTCACCAGGGCCTCAACCCTGTTCGCGATAAAATCCGTGTCATAGATATAGTCCCTGCCGTACAGTTCCCAGCGGAGGGGCAACCCTTTGAAGCCCTCCTGGATAATCTCATGGGCTTCCTTTTCCTTGTTCCCGCCGATGAGCATGATCACCGGAAAACCGGGCCGTTTTGTCGCCTCTTCTTTGAAAGCCTTCACGAGGGCATGGGCATGGTGCCATTGCTCCTGATTGGCCAAACAGGCACCCATGAGCACATACCCGTCAATGAGTTGAGCGAGAATACACTGAATGACACTGTAGATTTTGCTCGCCGGCGGATCACCGCTTGTGTCTGCATAGTTTGCGATTTTGAAACCTCTTGCCACGAAAGCGCTGGCCCCGAGCATGGCTCCCCCGCCCCCGATACCGTGAAAGCCCAGCCACCCTTCTCCCTCGATTTTTGGCACCATTTGAGAAAAATACCCGGTACCCCGATAGTCTCCTTCCTCGATCTTCCAAGCTTTCTTTTCAAGCTCCGTAGGAGGTCGTTCCATATCGCGGGGCAATTCTATCCCCAGCTCCGGGTGGCGGAACACGGAGTTGTCATCAATGGTGACATGGCAATCCGCGGCAATGATCCTCTCTTCTTTCGTAAGGATCAAGGGGTTCACTTCCAACGCTCTGGCATCGTAGCCTTTGAAAGCGTTGTAGACTTTTGCAACCGCTTCGCCAAGCCCTTCTCGCACCCGTTGCGAAAGTTCAAAACCATCAAAAGAAACCTGGGCCAGGAGGGTCTTTACATCTTCAGGACCGACCCCTCTGAGATAGTCCACGTTGAGACGGCCGATTCTTTCCGGATTTCTCCCCGCAACCTCTTCGATGGAGCTGCCTCCCTCGGAGCTGAAAATCAAGACCGGCCCTTTGATCTTGTAGGAGTCACTCACAATCACGCCGACATAGAATTCCTTTTCCACCTCAAGTTGCTCTTCAATCAGCACCCGCTCAACCTTCAATCCCTTAACCTCTGCGCCGAGGAGCGTGCGCACCGCTTCCTCTGTTTCATCCGGGGTCTTGGCAAATTTGATGCCTCCTGCCTTGAATCGACCCGTAGCCCAGACCTGGGCCTTGATCACAACAGGCTTGCCGACCTCTTCAGCAACTTTTCTTGCTTCTTCAGCGCTGGATGCCCTTCTCCCTCGGGGGACGGATATCCCTGCTTTTTGAAGAACCTCTTTTCCCAGATATTCGTAAAGTCGTGCCATCAATAACCTCCGGGTGATTCCAATCCCTCTCACCCCCCTATCAAGTATGAGTTAAGCTCTTTCCCCTTTCCCCCGGTCCAGGAAAGAGGGCTGCCCGCCTATGGCGGCGCCGAAGGCGACCCAAGGCGGGGGGGTGGGTTTATAGAAAGAAATCCCAATGCGTTTGTATCAGCTTTCTTTGAAAACCATGAGCTTGATGAGATCGCCAATGTCATCGAGTTTATCCAGAGAGAAGACGGCTTCGACCAAACGGCTCACCTCCTCATCGCCCATGTGTACGGACGCCATATCGCGAAATTTGTCAATCACTTCGTGATCCGTCATGGGATTTCGAGCATGGCCCCTGGGGTAATCCACTCTCAGACGATAGGTTTCGCCCTTCTTCGTGATGATCTCCGAGATCCCGGCGGGGCGTGCTTTATCGAGACTCGGATCCCCTTTCAGGAACATTTTATCGATCAGTTCAAGCACTCTCGGGTCTTTGTACTTTTCCGGGGTGAACTGGCCCGGCCCGATCTGTCGATCCAGAATCGCGATGGCGGTGAGATAGTAGGAGCTATGATCCGCCGTTTCCTTGTTTTTCGGATATTTCTTCACAAGGTCACCCGTGTGCTCCGCACACCGCTTGCTGGTGGTTATCCTGATCTCCGCAACATCTTCCGGCTTGATGCCGTGTTCCCGAGCCAGGGTCAGGGTGGCTGTCAGATGCCCGTGGGAAGAAAAATCTCCAATGACGGATTTGATGCAGGTCTCACGGATGGCGAACTTCCCTTGGAAGTCAAGGAGACGATTCACGTCATACTCGGCGTCCATGATGGAGTGCACAAAGCCGTCATGCCCTTCAATCATGCCCGCAGGCCCTGTGAACCCTTTGCCGGCCAGCATGGCTGCCATGATCCCGGCGTAGGACATCGTGGGGAATCGGATGTTCTTGGTCATGGTGTATTCTTCCGCAGGGGTGTCGAGAATACCGAACACGGCATGGCAGCTTCCAGAAATTCCCACAGCGCTTTCCATCTGATCCTCAGTCAACCCGAGGATTTTTCCGGCCACCAGCGGCATGATCAGCGCCCCCCGGGTATCTCCGTTCCATCCCTTTTTCTCCATGCCGGCGCCTTTTACTCCTTCCAGAAAAGCCAGCGAAAGGTCATAGCCCAGGTTGATCGCCGTGATCACCTCTTTGCCGCAGAGATGATGCTTTTCACTGAGTGCAAGGACGGGCGGGATCACTTCACTGGGATGGTAGCCTGTCCTGTAGTTCTCTCCTTGAAGGATGAAGGCCGTGTCATTATAGTCCAGGTATCGCACCATGGCCCCGTTGGCAAGCGCCGCGTTCAGGCAGGAGGTCCTGATGCCGCTTCCAAAGACCGTTGACTCCCCGGGATGTCCTGTCTCTCTCGCATAGCTTTGAAGTATCCGGCTCGCATCGCTACCGTATCCTCCGATGGCACACCCCAAGGTATCCAGAGCCAAACGCCTTGTCTGGTGGACCACATCGGAAGGGATATCGCTGAAACTGAAATCCAGCACCTTCTTCGCAAGTTCTCTTGCCACACCCATTCGTTCTGGCCTCCTCCCAGTGCCGGCCCACGCCTGCAAAAAACTCCCAATCTTATCAAGTCCCTATGTCCTAAACCGCTCTCCACCCCACGGAGTCTTTCGATCTTTTCCTTTTCAGTTTGACATTAAAAAGGTACTTGTCGGCCCGGTAAAGCACGGAAACGTATTCCACCGGTTTGCCTTTGACGTCATAGACCGTCCGCTCGACCTTGAGCAGAGGATCACCCACCCGAATATCAAGAAGCGGCGCCACAAGGGCATCTGCCACGGTCGCTTCGATCGTCTGATCTGCGCCGTTCACTCTGATCCCAAGATCCTCTTCCAGGACCATCAAGAGAGGCTTGATCTTGAGACGGTCCATGTTGATTTTTTCGCCGATGTC
>JAZDGZ010000266.1:0-2571 GCA_043806375.1 Pseudomonadota bacterium
TGGGGGTCCAAGACATGGCGCACATGATGACGACAAAGGAACTGTCGAAGTACCTCAAACTCCATGCAATCACCATCTGTAAGTATGCCGCTCAGGGTAAGATCCCTGCAATTCGGATAGGAAGGGTTTGGAGATTTGATAAAGAAGCCATTGACGGGTGGCTTGCGGGAGGTCAGAACAACCCCGGAACCAATGACCATAGCCGGGAGAAGACCACCCCCAAGAAGGATGGGAGGAAGGGTGGTACCGCGAAGAAGGAGGCATAGGACTATTTGGTGGTCTTGAATCTTGACCGGTCATTGGTATAGCAAGCATTGTGTAGTTTTCAGGCCACTCCGACGCCCACAAGATATAGATCCCGATTGACACAGTGCTCGGCTTTGTTATCCTTCGATTGCTGCTCAAGAGTAGGCACAGCGCATTAAAATGGGTACAGTGCTAAAAAAACTGATAGTCACCGATTGTTTCCAAGTTTTCCTGTATTACTTTATCCGGCTATATTCATGGACTTTTCGCCTAACTGTCGAAAATGAAGAAGAATGGCTGTCGATTCTTCAAAAGGGAGGGCGGGTTCTCCTTTGCACATGGCACCAGCAGTTTTTTTCGGCAATCCGATATTTTAAGAAGTATCAGAGTTATGCGCCTGCCTTGATGATCAGCCAGAGCATGGACGGGGACATTATTGCCGGAGTCGCAAGACGTACAGGGTGGTGTCCGGTTAGAGGCAGTTCGTCAAAGGGAGGAAAAGAAGCGCTTAAGGTCATGATAGGCCGCTTGAAAGAAACCGGACTTGCCGCTCACATTATGGATGGACCCAGAGGACCCATCGGAAGGGTAAAGCGGGGGGCCATCCGCTTGGCATTGGAGGCCAATGCTGTTATTGTCCCTTTTTACGTTAGTGCTGATCGGGCTTGGTTTTTTAAGAGTTGGGATAGGTTTTTTCTTCCAAAGCCGTTTGCCAGAGTGACGCTGCGCTATGACAACATAATTAGACTTTTTGAACCCAAGGTTGAAGCCGACCTTGAGGCGCAAAGGCAGAGTATTGAGAATATAATGAGGAACGAACTAAAATGATTCGAAGTTCAATACCTGATCCTTCCAAGACCTAACAGATGGCTTCTACCATGTGACGAATCACCTCCTCTGATAGTTGACTGGGCATTCCTGCTGTCATGGGCTATCTTTGACTGAGCGAAATCCTTCTGTATTCCTTCCGAAACCTGAAGCGTGATAGGATAGGTGCCAGTCGAGGCGTTATGTCAAGGATTGGAAGAATAGAGGCACCTGAAATTGAAAGCATCATTTGGGTACATGAACGTTGGTAAATCTCAAAATATCACGGGCGTCCCGCCGTCCCCGTGAAAGGGAGAAAAAAAACATTGGCAAACCGTAGGGAACAAAATTATTTCTGTGCTGTTGTATCTGAGGATGTTGAAATTGTGTTAAAAAATAAATCTTCCATCAGTCGTAATTCAAAAAACGAGCTGTTTGTGCAATGCAATCAACCTGAGTGCCAATATGTCGACCTCAATCAATCTCCCTGTCCTCTGCGCCTCGATCTCTTTGCCGAAGAGATTCAAAAGCGGGAAGAAAAGCACAGAGATAGAAGAATGGAATTCTGAAACCAACGGATCGTTGGTGGTTGTACCCTTCGGGACATGAACTACAAAAGAAGGCCATTCGGAATAAAAGAGAGAGCCGAAAGTTGATGCCCAATAGTAGGTTAAGGAGTGCATGATGAAAACCATGACGAAACTGTTCGCGGTCTCAATGATGCTCTTATTTGCGTCATCCATAGCGGTAGCGGGAGAATTCGATTGGATCAAGGACTTCAACATCCAGGCCGAAGCAGACCCTTCAGGCTTCAGGGTAAGGCTTGCGACCCGTTTTAAAGTAGGCGATGCCACAGTCAATGCGGTGCTAAGCAACGTTGAAAAGCCGGCAGACGCTTATATCGCCCTTCGGCTCGGAGAGATATCGAAACAGCCGACAGATCGAATAATAAAGGAATACAAATCCGGCAAAGGCAGCGGCTGGGGCGTCATGGCAAAGAACCTGGGCATAAAACCCGGATCAAAAGAGTTTCATGCCCTGAAGAACGGCCAGGATCTTTACAAGACTCAGGATCAAGGCACCGGTAAGACGAAAGGAAAGGGCAAGAAATAAAACTGATTTCAGGAGATCGTACCGGCACAGGAGGCTAGGATTCCTCTCTGCATTTGTTGATGAAAGCCGGGAGTATTTTTCGGTAATCCCCGACGACGCCGTAATGGGCCACGCGAAAAATATTCGCCTCAGGATCCTTGTTGACAGCCACGATATTCTTGGAGCCTAAGATCCCCGCAACGTGCTGGCTCGATCCGGAGAGGGCCACACCTATGTAAAGCTTCGGGGAAACAATCTTGCCCGTGAGACCAATCTGGGAATGAGACTGGACCCACTCCTGCTCACAGGGCGGCCTGGTTGCACCGACGGCGCCTTCGAGAAGCCGGGCCAGTTCCTCCAGTTGTTGAAAGCCCTCCGGCCCGCCCATGCCCCGGCCCCCGCAGACCACCACATCCGCATCCTCGA
>JAZDGZ010000267.1:0-6397 GCA_043806375.1 Pseudomonadota bacterium
ACGTCTGTCGTTGCCTGCCGTGACGGAGAAGGAGGCGAACCAAACGGTTCTTTTCATGTCCATCGACAAGGTAAAATTTCGGAAGCCTGTGGTGCCGGGAGATCAGCTTATTCTCGAGATGGAGGCCCTCAGAACAGGGTCTCGTGTCTGGAAGATGGCCGGAAAGGCCTTTGTCCAAGAAGACCTGGTTGCAGAGGCCGAACTCGTGGCCACGGTCGGGTGAATAAATCCGCCCCTTTGCATCTGATCTTTACCCACACTTGACACAAGGAGTATTAGGGGGTTGGGTGTAAGTGTCCCAAAATATCGAATATCGAACAGGGAACCGCAGAATGATGAAATTTTCAATTCGACATTCGAAATTCCCTGGTCGCCTCTGGCGCCGCCGAAGGCGGGTAAACCTTGTTCGACATTCTGCGGTTCAAAGAATGATTTCTAAAACCAGATAGTTACATTATCACTGTGTCAAGTGTATGCAATATTCAGCCCTCGCAGTGGGCGCACGGGCTTTCATAAAGGAAGGATAGAGACAGAAATCATGGAAATTCACCCAACCGCTGTGGTGAGTCCTCATGCGGAATTGGCCCCAGGGGTCACGGTAGGCCCCTACAGCATCATCGGGGATCACGTGAAAATTGGACAGGGAACCGCCATTGGCGCCCATGTTGCGATCGAAGGTCATACACAGATTGGCGAACGCAACACCATATACCCCTTTGCCTCCATCGGCACGCCGCCGCAAGACATCGGCTATCGAGGCGAAGAGACACGTCTGATGATCGGAGACGGAAACCTCATCAGGGAGTTTACGACCATAAATAGGGCCACGACCAAGCAAGACTGGGTCACCGTGATCGGCAATGAAAACTACCTGATGGCCTATGCCCATGTGGCCCATGACTGTGTCCTCGGCAACAAAATCATCATGTCCAATGCGGCCACCCTCGGAGGCCATATCACCATAGGAGACCATGCCATTTTGGGAGGACTGGTGGCGGTCCATCAATTTGTCCGCATAGGGGCCTATGCCTTTCTGGGAGGGAAATCCGGAGTAGACAGGGATGTGCCCCCCTTCATGATCACGGCCGGACCAAGGGCCAAGCTTTACGGGATCAACCGGAGGGGGCTGCGACGCGAAGGGTTTTCCCAGGAAGCGATCGAAGGGCTGAAAAAGGCTTACAGGATCATATGGCGCGAGAACAGATCCTTCAGCGAGGGAATAAACCGGGTCAAGCTGGAAATCCCTTCCTTTCCCGAACTTGAAACCCTGCTAGGCTTTTTGGAAGGGTCCAAAAGGGGAGTCCTCAGGGGTTGAATTTGATCCAGTGGGGCCAGCCCCGGTAATATCCGTATGTCCCCAATCCGAACCGTAGAATGATGAAGTCTTCACTTCGATATTCGAAATTCCTTGTTGGACATTCTGCGGTTTAAGTAATAATTTCAAAACCAGATAGTTACCTTGCCTGTGTGTCAAGTGTGTGCAATGCTCCGCACAGGCCTGGAGGTCTTTGCAGACGGTCGAGATATGTTAAAGGGGACTGAAAATCAAACTGTCGTGGGGCTCATCGCCGGCGGAGGGCAGTTCCCTTTACTGGTTGCAGAGGCGGCAAGAAGAAGAGGCCTTCACGTGGTGGCGGTGGCTCATCAGGGTGAGACCGAACCCGCTCTCTCCGAGAAGGTGGACGAGATCGCCTGGATCAGACTGGGACAGCTCGGTCGCCTGATCAAGTCCTTCAAGAAGAGCGGGGTCAAAAAGACCCTGATGGCGGGGACCATCACCAAGAGGCGTATGTTTGAAAATGTCAGGCCCGACCTGAGAGGCCTGGCAGTGATGTCCAAGTTGGCCATCTTTCATGATGACGGCATCCTCAGGTCACTGGCGGACGAATTGGCAAAGGAAGGCATCGAGATCGTCAGTTCCACGCTCTATTTGCCGGAACTATTGGCCCCCCCCGGATGTTTGACCAAGAGAAGGCCCAGCAAGTCGGAAAACCAGGATATCGATTTCGGATGGAAAGTGGCCAAGGCCTTGGGCCATCTGGATATCGGCCAGTGTGTCGTCGTTAGGGACAGGACGGTTCTGGCCCTGGAAGCGATTGACGGTACGGATGCGACCATCCTCAGGGGGGGGAAACTGGCCAAGGAGAAGGCCGTCGTCATCAAGGTGAGCAAGCCGAATCAGGATCTCCGGTTCGACGTGCCTTCCGTAGGTCTCGAAACGGTGAAACTGATGTCCCGGGTCAAGGCATCCGTCCTCGCTATTGAGGCGGGGAAGACCCTGATTTTTGACAAGCCGGAAATGATAGCATATGCTGATGAGGTTCGTATTTCGGTTGTTTCCTTTGAAGGCCCGGCTGCGGGCGACCGGATTGCCCCGGGCCTCCAGGAATCATCCCAAGGAGAGGACGAGAAGTGACAGGGGAGAAGCTGCGTGTAGGTGTCATAGGCGTTGGGCACCTGGGGGAATATCATGTCCAGAAGTATAAGGCTATTCCTGGCGTTGCCCTGGTCGGGGTGGTGGATACCAATCTCGACCGGGCCGACGAGATAGCCGGGCGTTACAGCACAAAACGATATGCCCATCATCACGACATTCTGCCCAAGGTGGATGCGGTAAGCCTTGCTGTGCCCACGGAAATGCATTTTGAGGTAGCCAAAGACATCCTATCCGAAGGGGTCCATCTGCTCGTGGAGAAACCCATAACCTACCAGCTTGAGCCTGCCGACACCCTGATCCGAATAGCCCGCGAAAAAGAACTCGTCCTTCAGGTGGGACTCGTCGAGCGTTTTAATCCCGCGGTGGTCAAAATGGAATCCCTCTTGAATCGGCCTGTTTTTATCGAGTCCCACCGAATGAACATGTTCACCGTAAGAGGAACGGACATCGATGTGGTGCTTGATCTGATGATCCATGACCTGGATATCATTTTGCACGCCGTTCCCTCCGAGGTTAAAGAGGTTCATGCCGTCGGAATGTCCGTCATCACAGACAAGACGGATATCGCCAACGTCAGAATGATCTTTGAGGACGGGACGGTCGGCAACCTGACGGCGAGCAGGGTCTCTGACAAGACCTTGCGGAAAATCCGGATCTTCCAGCCGGATGCCTATCTGGCCGTGGATTGTTTTAAAAGAGAGATCAGCGTCACACGACTTGACGGGGCAGTGCGAGATTCGAACGACCTCCCCCAGATAGTCTCCAACAAAACGACCTTCCCCGGCAGCGATCCCCTGGCTGATCAGATTTCGTCTTTCGTCAACAGTGTCATGAACGGCTCCGCGCCGATCGTCTCCGGACAAGATGGACGAAGGGCGCTCATGTACGCCCTCGCCATCATAGATCAAATTGAAAATGGGTGCAGAGATTTCAGGACCATCTGCTGATTCCAAGAAAGCCAAGCTCGTCTTGATCGTTGCCGGCGAGGCCTCAGCCGATCTGCACGGGTCCCATCTCGTTCGGGCCATCAAGAAAATGGACCCGAATGTCTCCTTCTGGGGCATCGGCGGAAAAAAGATGGAGGAGGCGGGTGTGAAAATCCTTGTCCCCTCCTCCGACATGGCGGTTGTGGGGCTCACCGAGGTCCTCACCAGGGTTCCTGTCATTACCAAGGCCTATTTCCAGCTGAGGTCCATCCTGCGGAAAAACCGGCCAGATCTTCTCATCCTGATCGATTATCCTGATTTTAACATCAGCCTTGCCGGAAGCGCCAAGCGCCTCAACATCCCTGTCCTGTACTACATCGGGCCCCAGGTATGGGCATGGAGAAGAGGAAGGGTCCGAAAACTGGCGCGCCGCGTGGACCGAATGGCCGTCATCTTGCCTTTTGAAGAGGATTTCTACCGTGAGAGAGGCATGGCGGTGGAATACGTGGGGCACCCCCTCTTGGACAGCGTGCCCCGGGACGAAAATAAAGGTGAAATCATCCGGGCCTTGGGACTTGAAAGCGGCGGCCCGATCCTGGGTCTCCTGCCGGGTAGCCGAAGAGAAGAGGTCGTCAACCTCTTGCCTTCCATGATCCAGGCCGCCGAAATCCTCCATTCCCGGCACCCTGGGCTCAAGGCCCTGTTGCCCCTTGCCTCCACCATTCCGCCGGATCTGGTGGATGCCCTGATCAGCCGATCCCGGGTAGAAATCAAGGTCCTGCAAGGGGACATCTATAAGATCCTTACGGCCTGCGATCTCGCCCTGGTCGCCTCCGGTACAGCCACCCTGGAAACTGCGATCATGGGGGTCCCCATGGTCATTCTTTACAAGGTATCTCCTTTGAGCTATTGGATCGGCCGCCTGGTCATCAAGGTGCCCCATATCGGCCTGGTCAACCTCGTGGCGGGTCGGCAGATCGTCCCGGAACTGATCCAAGGCGAGGTCAGGCCGGAGAAGATTGCACAGGAGGCCCTCGCCATCCTGGAAGGTAGGCAGGTCAGGGAAAATATGATAAAAGACCTGAGAGGCCTTAAGGAAAGGCTTGGGAGAGGCCCGGCATCCGAGAAAACGGCTGAAATCGCCCTGCAAATGATGGCGAAACAGGAGGCGGCATCCTGATATCCTCTGTGAGGCATTGACATGGCGAGAACCATCTTAATTGTAGATGACGAAGAGAGCATCATCCAGTCCCTCCACGGCATTCTCACAGATGAGGGGTTCGAGGTGATCAGCGCGGTCAGTGGCCTGGAGGCCCTTGAGAGGATCGACGAGGTGATCCCTGACCTGATCCTCTTGGACATATGGATGCCCGGTATGGACGGCCTTGAGACGCTCGTCAAGATAAAGAAGGGCCATCCTCAACTGAAGGTGGTTATGATGTCCGGTCACGGCACTATTGAGACCGCCGTGAAGGCCACAAGACTGGGGGCATACGATTTTATCGAGAAACCCCTCTCCCTGGAAAAGGTCCTGGTGTCCATCAACAATGCCGTCGACTTCTACAAACTGGAAGAGGAAATCACCATCCTCAAGGAGAAGGAGAGAGACAGGTACAGGATCACCGGGGAGAGCGCCGGCATAAAGGAGCTGAAAGAACAGATTAGAATCGTCTCTCCGACCAATGCCTGGGTCTTGATTTCCGGAGAGAATGGCACGGGAAAGGAACTGGTGGCCCACACCATTCACAGGTTGAGCAAGCGAAGTCAAAAGCCCCTGGTTGAGGTGAATTGTGCGGCCATCCCGGAAGAATTGATCGAAAGCGAGCTTTTCGGCCATGAGAAAGGGGCCTTTACGGGCGCCACCACCATGAAAAAGGGGAAGTTCGATCTCTCCCACGAAGGGACCCTCTTCCTTGACGAGATCGGAGACATGAGTTTGAAGGCCCAATCCAAGACCCTCAGGATCCTTCAGGAACAGAAATTTGAAAGGGTGGGAGGCTCAAGGACGATCCAAGTCGACGTTCGGGTCATAGCAGCCACGAATAAGGACCTGGAGGAGGAAATTGAAAAAGGGACCTTCAGGGATGACCTCTATTTCCGCCTGAACGTGATTCCCATCAGGGTCCCGGCACTCAGGGAGCGGGTGGAGGACTTACCGGCCCTGGTCAATGAATTTCTTCAGGAGATCGCCTTGGATACGAATCTGGACGCCAAGGAATTTTCCCCCGATGCCATCGAGATCCTCAAAAGATACCATTGGCCCGGGAACGTGAGGGAATTGAAAAACCTGGTAGAAAGATTGGTGATCATGACGCCGGGAAGGCAGATCGTGGCAGCAGATATCCCGTCTCCTTTTAACCAGGAGTCGGACGTGAGTCAAGAGATTGCATCGAGCCTGATGGCCGATACCTACAAGGAGGCCAAGGGCAATTTTGAAAAGGCCTTCATAGCGAAAAAATTGCAGGAGTTCAACTGGAACGTCTCTCAGACCGCCGAGGCCATCGGCATCGAAAGGAGCAATCTTCACAAGAAGATCAAGGCCTACGGCCTCGACCACACTAGCAGGTTGCTGAAAAACACCTAATGAGCAGGCTGTGGTTCTTAGTTTGTCAAAGGTAAAATTCGAAGCACGAAATCAGAAATTGTCCGCGCTGCGCTTGGACTCCCCACCCTTCAGGCGGGTCCCCGGTTTCGAAACAATATCAAAATTCAAATCTTCCAATGCCCTAAACATGTTTCGGATTTTGGTCATTTGAGATTCGGGTTTGTTTCGTATTTCGATATTCGAATTTCGAGTTTAGAATGTCCCATTTAGGAAGACCGAACGATCGAGTAATTAGTCACTTTATTTCGGGGACAGCGGAACGCTGAAAAAATCCATGGTTCACCCTCTAAGCCCCAGCACGCGAGCTGCATTTTCACCGGCAACCTGGTTAATGGCTTCGGATGAGAGGCCGGCAGAGGCCATTTCTTTCAGATAGCGCCCCGGACTGATCAGGGGATAATCAGAACCCAGCAGCACCTTTTCAAAACC
>JAZDGZ010000268.1:0-6450 GCA_043806375.1 Pseudomonadota bacterium
CAGAGGATTTTTGGTTTTTGGAGTGGATCAACTGGGGATGACCCCTGAAAAGGCCATGGGCCGGCCTCTTTTTGAGGCCGTTGACGCTATTGAGGCGCTCAACAGCAAGGTGACCGAGAAAGAGAACCGGTTCAGCTTCGAGGTTGCCGAATGCCTCGGTCTTCCGGCCACGGGGGGGAGCGATGCCCATGAGGTTTCCGAGGTGGGCATTTTTGCCACCCGGTTCTCGCGGAACATCAGAAATGAGGCGGACCTCGTTGAGGCGTTGAGATCGGGGAACTGCTCCCCTGTGGCCTTTAGAAGAGGGCCGGGATTGCGCTGAGGCCTTTTTTCTGCTAAGGAAGGGGTATGGAGCCGAAAACCGACTGGGAAAGGTTGGTCAGAAGGATGGAGCTTCTCATGAGGCTTAAGTCCTTTCCAGTGGCCTTCAAGATGCTGGAGGACAAGACGGCCCTCGACCGCATCCCCTTCATGAGGAGACCGGACCACAAGACGACCCTCTGTCAGTTAATCACCCTGGTGAGAAACAGTGACTGGACCGTTGGGGCCGATGCCGATGACTTGCTTTATCCCACCTGCGGCTCGATCCTGGGCCTTGTCGATACACCCGACTATTACAAGGACGGCACGTTCCGAAGTATTGTCTGGGTCAAGACCAAGGAAGAGGGAAAGAGATACGAGGCATCCATCCCCCGACTTCCTCTTGGCAAATACGAGGCGGTGGCCATGGCCCCTCTCGTCTATAATCCTTTCGATCCTGACATTGTGCTCATCTACGCCAATCCGGCGCAGATGATGCTCTTGATCAATGCCCTTCAATTCGAGGATTATGAGGTCATGAACTTCTCCTGTGTGGGCGAGTCTTCCTGTTCGGATGCCATCGCCAGGTGCTACCTGACAGGCAAACCCTCATTGACCATCCCCTGCTATGGTGAGAGACGCTACGGCCATGCGCAGGACGAGGATATGGTTATGGCCGTACCGGCCGGCCTGATGGAGAAGGCCTTGAGGGGTATGGAGGCCCTGTACCGCAGGGGCATCCGTTATCCCGTCAGCCTTGCCGGCGCCGAGCAGGATCTTACCAGCGGCTTCCCCGGTTCCTATGGCAGTATGGATGAACTGGAGGCGATCCGGGGAAAAGACAACCGCCTGCTTCTCGGCCTGACCGGCGGCATTGCCACGGGCAAGACGACGGTTTCCATGATGTTGGAGGAACTGGGTGCGCCGGCCATCGATTTCGATGTGATCGCCAGGCAGGTGGTTGAACCCGGGAAAAGGGCATGGAAGGAGATCGTTGAGTACTTCGGCAAGCAGGTCCTTCAGGAGGACGGCCATCTCGACCGAAAAAAGCTGTCGGACATCGTGTTTCGGGACATAGAAAAACGGAAGAGACTGGAGGGTCTCACCCATCCTCGAATTAACGAGGAATTTGTCAGGCAGGTCAATGAGATTGCGAAGAAGGACCACGACGCCATCATTCATGTAGACATTCCGCTGCTGATAGAGCTTAATTACCAATACAAGTTTCATAAAATACTCGTCGTCCACGTGCCCCGGGAGATGCAGATAGAGCGCTTGATGAAGAGGGACGGCATCAGCGGGGAGGCGGCGGCCAACATCCTCAAGGCACAGCTCCCTATCGATGAAAAACTGCGGTACGCGGACTTCGTGGTCCACAATGAGGGGTCCCTGGACAAGACGAGAAGGCAGGTCGAAGAGATCTGGCGATCATTGAAGGAGATACAGAAGAAGAGGGGCAAGGCGTAACGCGCAAGTCTAAGATCCCGCTACCAGCGGGGGCAAGGAAAGGCATAAGGTGCAGGTTAAAAGGGGGAAGGCGATGAAGAAGAGAGAGGGCGTTTTGAAAGAGGTGGACCGGGTTGAGATCCTGACGCTTATAGACAACTATGTAGATTTTTTGCTTGAGAGCACGGATATCGTCACCCGTCCGGCCCGAACAAAGGAGGAGGAACTGCCCAGAGATACGCTCCTCGCAGAGCACGGTCTTTCCCTCCTGATTACCGTCAGCGAGGGACAGAAGAGGCACACCATCCTCATGGACACGGGGCATAGTCCGATCGGCGTCCTCCACAACATCGAGAGACTGGAAGTGGACCTGAGCGCGATCGAGGGAATCGTGATGAGCCACAGCCATATGGACCACACCGGGTCTCTCTATCCGCTGCTGGAGAAAATGTCCGGACCTGTCCCCATGGTGGTCCATCCCTACGCCTTCACTTTTCCCCGTTATGTCAAGCGAAAGGACGGGCGGTTGGAGCGGTTCCCCAGGACCCTCGTGAGGAGCGAGCTTGAAAAACGAGGGGTCAAAATCGTGGAGGCAAAGGGGCCGACGCCTCTGGCGGAAGGAATGATCTTGGTGACCGGGGAGGTCGACCGCAGCACCGGTTTTGAAAAGGGAATGCCGAACGCCTACGTGGAAAAGGACGGGGCCTTGGAGCAGGATCCTATCAGCGATGATCAGGCCCTGGTCATCCACCTGAGAGACAAGGGATTGGTCGTCATCGGGGGTTGCAGCCATGCAGGAATCGCCAATACGATCCTCCATGCCAAAAAGATCAGCGGGATAGACAAGGTCCACGCGGTCCTGGGTGGATTTCACCTCTCCGGTCCCCTTTATGAGCCGATCATCGAAGAGACGATCAAGGCGATAAGGGAGATGCGGCCGGAGGTGGTTGTGCCGATGCATTGCACCGGCTGGACCGCGATTGGGCGGTTTTCAGAGGAATTCCCTTCTGCCTTCATTCTCAACAGCGTGGGGTCAAAATATACCTTCCTCTCCTCCCGGTTCTCGGGATGAGGCTTTCGAGATCTAGTGTTGACGGTCTCGTAAAAAGTCAAACACGAACATCCCGTTCATGGTTCGATACCTCACCACGAACGGGAAGTCAAATGGTTACGGGGCGCGACAGGCGTTCGCCCTGAGGTATCGAAGGGCGAATGGGACTTTTTACGAATGCATCAGTGTTGCGTCTCAGAAATAAGTTGTCATCTCGACCCCCGCGACGCGCTCGGGGTAAACTCCGGGAGAGATCTTTGATGGTCTCGTAAAAAGTCCGCGTGCGTCATTCCGTTCATGGTTCGATACCTCACCACGAACGGAATATCACGCACTTACGCTCCCTTTCACCCGTTCGCCCTGAGGTATCGAAGGGGGAACGGGACTTTTTACGAATGCATCATCTTTTAAGTATTCAGAAAAGCAAGATTTCTCCCCCGGCGCCTGTCCCGGACCCCGATCCGGGATTCGCCGGGGTCGAAATGACATTTTAATCAAGCTATTTGTGAGACGCAACACTGCGTATATAGAGTGAAAGGCATGGGTGTAGTGAGAGATGAAGATCCGGATACGGGTCCTTAGTGGCATCTGTTTATCACTGATGCCTTTATTGGCGCAAGCCGCCGCCCTCGAGGGGCCTTTGAGGGTGACCGTGAGCATTCCCCCGCAGACCTATTTTGTCCAGCGAATTGGGGGGGATTTGGTGGAAGCCTCAGAGATGGTCCCTCCAGGGGCGAACCCGCACGTCTATGAACCAAAGCCTCAACAGATGGTCGCCTTGAGCAAGTCCCGGATCTACTTTGGCATTGGCGTGGCGTTTGAAAGGGTCTGGCTCAGGAAGTTCGCCGGCGTTAACCCTGAGATGATGATTGTCCAAACCGATGCCGGCATAGAGAAGATGCCGATGGATCAGGATCGCCGTGAGGCCGAAAAAGGACATGATCATGGCGCCCAAGACCCTCATGTCTGGCTCTCCCCGCCCCTCGTCATGATACAGGCCAGAAATGTCCTCGACGCCCTGGTCAGGGTGGATCCATCCCACCGGAGGCGTTACGAAGAGAACTACAGGGTCTTCATGGGGGAACTGGTCGATCTGGATCTCAAGATCAGGGCCATATTCTCAGGCAAGGAGGGGGTCAAGTTTATGGTCTATCATCCTTCCTGGGGTTATTTTGCAAGGAGCTATGGTCTGACGCAAATCCCTATTGAAATGGAGGGGAAGGAACCAAGACCGAGGCAGCTCGAGGAGCTGATTCATATGGCCCGGAGAGAGGGCGTGAAGGTGGTCTTTGTCCAACCTCAATTGTCCTCCAAGAGTGCAAATACCATTGCCCGGGCCCTTAAGGGGCAGGTCATGCGGGCAGATCCCCTGGCATCGAACTGGGCCGAAAATATGTTGGAAGTGGCCGAAAAATTCAGGGATGCCCTGAGGTGACGCATCCCCTCCATAGATGATTCACGGATGTCCCGTTCAATCCCCGATGCAATCCTTTACACCTTGTAAAGATCCTAGACACCCTCCTGAGTGCTCCATGGGAGAGAATCCGCCTTATATTTAAGCTTCCATAGGAATTAAAGAACGTTATGGCTCATCCTTTCTCCGGGGAAGGTGGCACACCCCTTGCTAATAATCAAAGGGGGTAGAGTACCTACAACAAACTCGGGCAGGAAGGGATGTCAAAGGTTTCTTAGGAGCACGGATTAGGGGATCTGCTTGGAACAGTCGCTCTTCATTCTTGCTGTGGCTTTAGGCTTTCTGTTTGCCTTTGTATCCGGATTCCATGACGGGGGCAACGTTATTGCAGCCAGTGTGCTGTCGAGATCTCTATCTCCTCACATGGCCCTTGGGCTTGCCTGTTTGGCGGAGTTTCTGGGGCCCCTTCTCCTCGGGACAGCCGTTGCCACAACGATTGGAAAGGAGGTCATGAATCTGGCGTATCTTGATCCGGCCAGGCGAATGGTCACAACCCTTTTCCTCTTATCGGGGCTCCTGAGCGCAATCTCCTGGAACCTTCTGACATGGTGGGTAGGCATACCCACCAGTTCATCCCATGCCCTCATGGGCGGTCTGATCGGAGGGGGGATCGCTGCATGCGGCTTGGGTATCGTTAACTGGTTGAACCTGTTGATCTTGGTCGCCCTTCCCCTCCTGATAGCCCCTGCAGCCGGACTTTTTTTGGGATACCTTGCCATGGCCCTTTCGTCGTTCTTTTTCAAGGGGGGGCGTTCAGGGGCGAATGCCGCCATGAAGCGGGTGCAGTTCGTCAGCGTCTTGCTGCTCGGGGCGGGGCATGGGACCAACAGCGCCCAAAGGACGATGGCCGTCATTACCATGGTTCTGCTCGCCTCGGGATCCCTCCAAGAGTTCGAGGTTCCGGCCTGGGTGATTCTTGGTTGCGCACTCTCCCTTGTCTCAGGTGTCTCCCTGGGGGGGTGGAAGATCGTGAAGATTCGAGATAACCGGGTTTTCAAGATCCAGGCCATTCATTCCTTCTTAGCACAGGCGGCTGCGGGAGGTGTCATCTTGGGCGCGAGCCTCCTTGGGAGCCCTGTAAGCACGGTGCACACCGTAAAATCGGCTATCCTCGGCGTAGGGGCCGGCAGTCCCGGTAAGAGGCCGGGAGAGATGGTGTTGAAGGATTTCATCGCCGCCTGGATCATAACCACTCCCGCCTGCGCCTTATTGGCGGCTGCCATCTACTGGACCGCTGCCGGGGCGCTTGGCCAGGGAATGGGAATCTTTGAGAGTGTCATGAGGACGTTAGGACAATGAAAGGGGAACCCCATTAGACGACTCCGACGCGGCGCCGTGGGATATTGTTGATTCTGAAATGAAGTGTTCGTGGGTGATCCCGGCATACAACCTAAAGAAAGGAGGAGAAAGTATGTTGGTAGAAAATTGGATGAATAGAAAAGTCATCACGGCAGATGCCAATGATTCCATGATGGACGCTTCAAAGATCTTGAAGGAACACAACATCCGTATGCTGCCCGTGTTGGAAAGGGGCAAACTGGTCGGAATTGTGACCGACCGAGACCTGAAAAGGGCTTCCCCATCAGATGCCACCAGCCTTGAGGTCCATGAGCTTCTCTATATCCTTGCGAACATGAAAATAAAGGAAATCATGAGCAGGAACCCCATCACGGTGCCCTACAATTACACGGTGGAGGAGGCCGCCGAAGTCATGCTTAAGCACAAGATTTCCGGTATGCCTGTGGTTGACCATGAGGGAACGGTGGTGGGGACCATCACTCAAACGGATCTGTTGAGGGTCTTGATTTCTCTGACGGGCGTGGGGAAAAGCGGCATTCAGTTCGCCTTTTTGCTCGAGGATCGACCGGGATCGATCAAGCAAGTGACAGACGTGATAAGGAAGTATGGGGGCCGGATGACAAGCATCTTGAGCTCTTATGAGGAGGCGCCCGCAGGGTTTCGTCATGTCTTCATTCGCTTCTATGATGTAGACAGGACAAGGTTCTCAGAGTTTAAGGAAGAACTGAAGAAGACGGCTAAGGCCCTCTATATGGTGGATCATAAGGAGAACAAGAGGGAAATCTATGTGGGTTAGGATGAGATAATTCCTTTCCCCAGCACACCCCTTACAGGGAGTCACGCCAGGGGCCTTTACAGTTTGTAAAGGAATTTGACACAT
>JAZDGZ010000269.1:0-2939 GCA_043806375.1 Pseudomonadota bacterium
GAACTCGCCCTGTCCGGCCACATAAAGGGTCACGTGGGTCATCTCGTGGAGGATGGTCTCTACCAGGTCCGCCGTAGATCCTTTGATCAGGTTCAGGGTCACCGGGTCCCTGAACCATCCGAGGGTGCTGTAGGCGTCGGCCGTGCCGATGACCACGTCGAGATCCCTCTTGATCAGCCCCTTTCTCTCTTCCTTCGCCTTTTCCAGGTCGAAAAACCCGAGATAGGGCATATTCCCGACAATGGGAAACCACCAGGTGATCCGCTCAAGACGATCCTTGGGCGAGGCCGAGACAGTATAAATGGGCGGTTGATCAGACCTCAGATAGACGGTCTCGTAATTGGAGGTCTTGCTTAACCCGAGTTCCTTCTCTCCGAAGGCCTTGACCTTTGCCACCAGGGAGAGCCGTTCTCTCTGGATAGGGTTGAGGGTGTCGCCTTGCAGGGCCTGGTCCACGGGCACGGCATTGTTGAGCAACCTGAACTGGCCCGCCGCGGCCTGGAAGAGATAGGTCAGGCGGCACCCGGCAAGCGGAAGCAGGAGGCCGAGGATGGCCGCTACAGCAAAAAGGCGTCTAAGACGCTGTCCTGGACAGTTCAAAGTCAATGCCCGCTTGACCCCGTCAATAATTTTCATTTTCACCACAGGCACAGAGGACACAGAGAAAGCTTTTTGTTTGGCGGGAGATGCCGCCAAACAAAAATATTCTGTCCCAAGACGCGCCGTAGGCGACCAGGTATATTTTCGTCTATCGGTATCTCCCGATAGACGAAAAAATAAGTATTCCCCTCTGTGTCCTCTGTTCGCAGCCCATAGGGCCGCGTATCTGGCTGGTGTAAGTCCAGTTGCGGGAATTGACTGTATGCCCGCATAGTTATACTCGACGTCTGAGTGAGGCGACTCACCCAGGCGAAAGCTCGAAAGTAAACGCCCTTGCCGGTGAAGGGCTAACAATTCTTCCGGGCCGTAGCATAAAGCGAACTTTGCAGCCTCGTTACACTTCCCATGCAAGAACCGGCGTGTATGGGGTTGCGGTTGCCGAGCCTGTGCAGAGATGGCGAAGGCTAGAACGGATGGTGAAGGAACAGTCAAAGGCAGCCATCTGGACCGCCGGGGTACGGAAGACGGCACGGAGGGAAAAGATACGCGGAGCAAATTGGGGAGCCTCTCGATACCAGCCCATACAAGGCCGTAGGGCAAAGGCCCATCATATAATCCATAAGTTGATGGGAGGGGTCGAGAGTTTCGGATGAGGCCATAGTAAGCGATGACCCGGGAGGACAGCATAACCTTCTGGCGAGCCAAGGGTCTCTGGACTGGAACGTCTCTTGACGGAGAGGGGAGAACCACTTGGACGATGGTCCGACTATGGGATGTTTTATCTTCTTTCGAGGTCAAGGGCTTTAGCCGTGTATAAGCTGGCTGGCGGCGAGCGTATGTGGGCCTTGCACTTAAGCCGTAGTGAGTCAGCGAAGGTCGCGGTGGAATTCCAGTTTGAAGCCGTACTGGGGAAAACCCGACGTACGGAATTTTAGAGGGGGAGGAGGAAACGTGCTGCAGGGCCTGATGGCTATTTGCCACGAAACCTGAAAAGGTGGATACAATGGAAGTCATTGGCCTAAACAATTACGCGCCTCCTCTCTACTCGGCGATGAACTTGCCATATGATGACCCATAACAGGGGATTTATCGGGAGTCATTATGAAAACAATAGGCCTTATTGGCGGGTTGAGTTGGGTTTCGACCCTTGATTACTACCGAATTCTGAATCAGGAGATGAATGCCAGGCTCGGAGGCCATCATTCGGCCAGAATCATCATGTATTCCGTTGAGTTGGCCGATATCGTCTCTCCCACGATCCAGGAAAACTGGGATAATATTGAAAAAATAGTCATCTCCGCCGCAAAAACCGTGGAGCGGGCGGGTGCCGACTTTATCATCATCTGTTCAAACACGATACATAAGGTAGCGGATGCGGTTCAAAGGCAGATTCGAACACCCATTTTGCATATCACTGAAGTAACGGCCCGGAAAATTAAAGCCGAAGGTCTCAGAAAGGTGGCCTTACTCGGGACGAAAAATACCATGGAGGATGACTTTTACAAGGAGATATTAACCAAAAAGTATGGGCTGGAAATTACCATTCCAAAACCAGAGGAGAGGGACACCATCGACAGTATCATTTTCGATGAGTTAATCCTTTTTAAAATTTATCACTCTTCAAAGGAGAAATATCTTTCTATCATGAATCGCCTCATTGATGAAGGGGCCGAGGGTATTATCCTGGGATGCACGGAAATCCCTCTTTTAATTCAAAGTAAAGACTGCCGTGTCCCCGTATTTGATACAACAACCATTCATGCCGTCGCGGCGGTTGAATATGCGATTGAAGATACGGTGGATTGAAGCGTGAAATGATGACACCTTCGGTCCATATGCTTCAATCACAAGGAGAGAGCTTGGTCGAACGAGCAGAACAAAATGTAAAAAATGTTTATCCCCTCTCCCCCATGCAGGAAGGGATGCTTTTTCACTTTCTTGCGGACAGGAATTCCACGGCATATTTCCAGCAAATTTCCTGGCGGATTTGCGGGGATTTTGACGAGGCATTGTTTGAAACATGCTGGAATGAATTGGTCCGGCGTCATGATATTCTGCGAACCCTGTTTGTCTATACGAATACGGACCGACCCCTGCAGGTCGTACTGAAAGAGCGGAAAATTCATATTCATTCAGAGGACCTGAGAGCACTTGGCAATGAAGCCCGGGATATGTTTATCCGCCGGTTCAAGGCCGATGACCGGGTAAAGACCTTCGACCTCAGCCGGGACATCCTGCTGCGTGTAAGCACGCTGCGCCTTGGAGAAAGCGACCACGAAGTGCTTATAAGTCATCACCACATTATCATGGACGGGTGGTCTATGGGAGTGCTTGTTCGG
>JAZDGZ010000270.1:0-18097 GCA_043806375.1 Pseudomonadota bacterium
GGCGAGGATTTTGAAAAAGCCTCCGTGCTGATCGACGACGGCCAGACCTTTGCCCAGAGCATCAGACACGGAGAGACGAAACAGTTGCTCCTCCTGAAAAAGGAGCATATTCCCATAGAAAAACAATGGACCTTTGATGCGCAGACATTGCCGTGGGACCCCCATCAGTTGGAAACCAATGTGGGAATACCTGTAAGCTATAAGATCAAGAACACCAAAGAAGGGGGTCTTGGTTCTTCTCCCCTTCCGGAGGGCAAGGTACGCGTTTTTCAGGATGATGGTCACAATACCACGATCTTCCTGGGAGAGGATCTTTCCGATCTTGTCCCCGTCGGAGAGGAGATGAAAATACGGATCGGCGACAGCCGCGATATCGTTGTGACCCAGCGAAAAATGCGCGAGGAACTCATCAATGTGCGCCGCAACACAAGCAACCAAACAGTCCTTCACGACACGGATGAGATCATTAAAGCGACCGTAGAAAATTTCAAGGACCAACCCGCTCTTCTGAGAATGATCCAGCATATTCCCGGGCAATGGGATATGGAGGAATGCAATATGAGATACCGCCTTGCAGATGCTTCTACCCTGGAATTTGAGATCCCCCTTTCTGCCCGCGGGAAGGCGGAGCTGATCATGCATTATCACCGTCGCAACTTGCGCTGAGAGGAGGAAACATATGAAACGTAAATCGATCTTCCTCGCGATCCTGGCCATCCTCTTCTGGTGTGACTTTGCCATGGCAAAGGTGGATCTGGTCATCCTTCCAGAACGCGAGAACGTCCAACTGACCATCTACAATTCGGCAGATCTGACATTGGTGAGAGAAAGACGGCCATTGACCCTGAAAAAGGGGCTGAATAACCTCCAGTTTTCCTGGGCCAACACGCTCATCGACCCCACCAGCCTGGAAATGCTGCCCAAGATGGAGGCGGACAAAATAGACATCCTTGATCTCACTTTTCCGCGGGGCGTACGCGACCTGGGTGTGTGGCAGGTGCAAAGCCAGATCAGCGGCAGTGTCCCCGTGGAGATCACCTTTCTTACCAGCGGCCTTTCCTGGCGGGCCTTTTATATGGGAACCCTCACGGCAGATGAAACTGCCATGACGTTGAACGGTTACGTACGTGTGACGAACGCCAGCGGTGAAGACTATGAGAATGCCCAGACCAGGCTGATCGTAGGCAAAATAAACCTCATCGACCGGATCGCCGACCTGGCCCGGCGCGAGGCGCCTTATGGCCGGCCGGGGCCCGCCCTGCCGCCCCCCATGACGGACGCCGATGTTAGGGCCCCCATGATGATGGAGGCAAAGGCGCAGTTTGCCCGTGCCGAAAGGATGGCCCTCCCTAGGCCTAAGGAGATCATCAAGGAAGCCTTGAGCGAGTACTTTCTCTATACCATTGAGGGGAGAGAAACCATCCCCAACGGATGGTCTAAACGCCTCCCCAGTTTCCAGATCCATGAGATCCCGGTGGTCAACCTCTATAAGTACGAAGAAGAACGTTTCGGGAACCAGGTCGTCCGCTTCTTGAGTTTCAAAAACGACAAGGAGCATCATCTTGGGGTGACCCCGATTCCTGGCGGTACGATCAAGCTTTACCGAAGGGTTGATTTAGGGGGCCACCTCTCCTATGAAGGAAGTTCCAATTTCAAATATATTCCCTTAGACGAAGACGTGGAGCTAAATCTTGGCGCCGTGGAAAACGTCATCGTTTTGCCCAAACTGATGAAGTTCAAAACCGACCGCTATCTCTTCGACAATAAGGGCAATATCAGTGGATGGGATGAGATTCGCGAGTACGAAGTGGTCGTCAAGAATACCCGGGATATCCCCGCCAGGGCTGAGATCATGCGCAACTTCACCACCCCCTCCTGGGAGATTCAAAATGACGGAGACTTCGGAAACTACGAAAAGGTGGACCTCGACACGGTCAAGTACACCCTTCAGCTGAACGCCCACGCCACCAGGAAGTTCCGCTACACCCATACCACCCATCATGGACAGAGAGCCCATTAATTCATTCGGAGGCCGAGATCGTGGCCTCCGTTAGGGAGGGTGGATCGAACCATGAACGGAATGCTGGGTTCTGACTTTTTACGAAGCCTTTAATATTCATGCTTTCGTAAGAAGTTCCCAAAGCCGTCACTCCCGCGAAGGCGGGAGTCCAGAACTCCTTCAATTTTCTAGATTCCCGTTTTCACGGGAATGACAGAAAAGGGCGTTTTCCGACCTTTTACGAAGCCATCAATATGGAATATCGAACAAGGAACCGCAGAATGAGGAAGTTCTCATTTCCACATTTCCCCATGAGGGCGCAAAAGAAGACCCTTTCTGCCTGCCTTTTCATTTCCTTCACCCTCTTCTTGCTTGCCTGCGGCACGGTCGGCCACATCTCTTCCGAACATGAGGCAGGGAATTTTCAACTCGTCGTGCTCCACACGAACGACACCCACGGCCACCCTGTCAGGTTTTTCAACTATCCCGCGCCGGACGTGGGCGGGCTTCCTGCCCGGGCCACCCTGGTCCGCCAGATCAGGGAAAAGGAAAAAAATGTCCTCCTCTTGGACGCGGGCGACCTCAACACGGGGAGGCCCGAATCTAACCTTTTCAAGGCGACTCCCGATATCCTCGGGTATAACGCCATCGGGTACGACGCCATAGTCCTGGGGAATCACGAGTTCGATCATCCCCTCAGCGTCTTAAAGGAGCAGATGAAGATGGCCAAGTTTCCCTTCCTCTCCGCCAACGTGAAAACGAAGGAGGGCCTCCATCTCGTCCAACCTTACATTGTTAAGGCCTTTGACGGATTCAAGGTGGGCATCCTGGGTCTCACCACCAAGGAGACGGAGGTGGTAGGCAATCCCGACCATATCTCGGACCTCCTCTTTGAAGACGAAGTTGAAGTGGCCCGGGGACTCGTCCCTGAACTGAGAAAGCAGGCGGACCTTGTCATTGCCCTGGTTCACATGGGGATTTATGAATCCTCGCAATGGGGCTCGAAAAGGCTTGCATCGGAGGTGGATGGCATCGACCTCATCGTGGACGGCCATACCCACACAAGGCTCGACTCCCCCATCGTGGTGAAGATGGGCGGGTCAAACCGAAAGACCTTTATTGTTCAAGCCTGGCAATGGGGCCTTGTCCTGGGCAGGGTAGACCTTGAGATCCGGAAAGGGGAGATTGTGAACCTCAAGTTCCGGCCCATACCCATCAATCTCAAGGAGGTGGAGACAAAACCTGATGGGACCAAGGGATTCCGGTACATGGGTGAAGAGATAAAGGAAGACGAAACGCTCGTGGCGTTGTTGAAGCCTTACGTGGATGCGGCGGACGCCCTCTTATCAGAGGTGGTTGGCCGGTCGGAAGGGACGTTTTCAAACAACGAAAGCAGGACCAGGGAGACCGCCCTCGGGGATCTGGTAGCCGATTCCATGCTCTGGTTCACCAGGAACCTGGAAACCGATTTCGCCATCACCAATAGCGGGGCCATCCGGACCGATCTGCCGGAAGGGCCAATCACGGAAAGGCTCATCCATGAAATCCTGCCCTTCGATTCCTCTGTCGTCGTCCTCACCCTCAAGGGATCAGACCTTGAGGCCCTTTTCAACCATATGGCCACCCTGTCCCCCGACATAGGGGGCTTCCCCCAGGTCTCGGACGGCCTGACCCTCACCATCAATCGACTCACCAGGAGATGTGAAAGTCTCCGCATCAAAGGCAACCCCATCAACCCCCACAAGACCTACAAGGTTGCCACCAACTCCTACCTGGCGGGAGGCGGGGACGGATACGTCATGTTTCTGAAGGCTCTTCACAAGTACGATTCCTCTGTTTTCCAAAGGGACGTCCTCGTTCAGTACATTAAGTCTCTTGGCCGCCGGATCGAACCGGCCATTCACGGGAGGATTCGTACCATTCCCAGAGAATAAAAATAAGCCTGACCCCTTTTTCTAAGAGGCTGTGCATGCGGCGAGATCCTGACGAGTTTAAAGATCCCCCCGAAATGCCCCCTTTACAAAAAAATCTGTTCCCCCCTCACCCCCGTAGGCCCTGCATGGTTTCGAGTGAAAGCACCTGCGCCGCCTATTACCGGTATCACAACTCCTAAGAGGCAGGTCCCTCACTTACGGCTATGCATATTCCTGCATCCAAGATGAACCAAGCCGCCGTTTCGCAATTTGCCGGTCGTCGGCATATACGGAGATAGACAATGGCATGGCAAGCTCGAGCGAGAGGCTATCCGTCGTTGCCAAAATAGTGGAGGTCCGGAGGAAATACTGGAAAACGTTTTCTTAGCAAAGGCTACAGCTCAAAGGCCAGTGGGTGGCCGGCATCCAGCAAACAGCATCTACTGTCCATTAAAATACCCATGGGCTGTCATCTTGCGGGTTACAGCCTCGATGTGAGCTTCGGGGGCATCACTAATAAAATCATTTAAAATCAGCAAGATAGGATCACTCGGAGATCATCGATTCGCCGTTGCCTCTTGGCACGGATCTTGAGTTTGTATAATGCACCATGGTTTATCGTTCGAACGTGTGCACGAACCAGACTTTGCAAGAACACCTTTGGGTGAAAGGATAACGCATCTCATCACGTTTAAGAGGAGTGGTGACTTCTTATCGTTCCAGATCCTAGCAGCCGTTGCGTAAAAGTTTTAACTGTAGAGGGATCAGGCGAAAGGGGGGTTCGTTTACCTTAACTCGTGGACCTCGATTTCGTGAAGCGACGGATTTTGGCACGAAGGTCAGTGCTTTTCATGGCGTCCAAATTGATCTGTTTAATATCGCGTGCACCCTCTCCAAGTTTTTCCCCTCCCTTGAAAGGGCACCTCAAACGATGCTGTTACCCTTTAGCAGGGAGCCGTTCAGGCAGAAGACAAAACAAGTCAAAAGTAGCCATTTTTGATTTCATCGACCTAAAAGGAGAAAACCTTACTCAGCAACATAGGAAAGAGCGGCGAATTTCCAAAACCTGCCAGAGGTGGCCTTGTTTGGCAGTATTGTAAAAGCTGGAGGTTGCCTTTGAGTTCTGTAGTTTGTCCGTTTTGCTCCTGTGGTTGTCGGCTCTGCCCGCGAACATCAGCCGAGGACAGCCTGGGGTTGGCTTGGTTCCCTCAAGAAGTCACCCGATCTCGAGGGGTAGCTTGTGTATTCGAGGTTGGAATTCCCACGAGTATATGAGACATCCTGATCGGCTTTCTACTCCTCTCGTCAAGACAAACGGCAAGCAGTTTGAGAGTTCCTGGGAAGAAGCTATCGAAAAGGTATCCCAGGGCCTGCAAAAGGTTGTGCAGAAATGGGGTCCCAAGAACGTTGGCTTCATAGGCTCAACCCACTGCTGCAACGAAAATATATATTTACTCATGCGACTCACCCGTGATATCGTTAAAATGGGGAATATGGATACAAACAATCGGTTCACCTACTTCCCTATCTTTGACGCTTTCTATGAATGTCTTGGAACGAGGATTTTCAAAAACGAGGCTCGTTTACAGACCGATTGAACAATTCTGATGTGCCGGATGGCTTGACCAGAGGGGTGATCCCTTGGGTGGTCCTGGGGTTCGCTACGATCCGATGTGAGAAAAGGTTCTATTGCACGGCACCCTCATCCAAAGATGGCCATATTGATTCCGGCGAAAATGATTTTTTTGACTATTTTCAATCTATTATGGAGGTGTTGTCATGGATTTGCGGGTTATTAAAAAACCGGATCTTCCCCCCTTTGTTCAGCATCTCATTGCCGAATATCGGGTGGAAGGGGTTAAGAGCAAGGATGACTCGTTTTTTTATGGTCCAATTAAATCGCCTGAAGAACTCTGTTTGGATTTCGACTACACCATAGGCTCTCCCAAAAAGTATTTCTTGCCCCCGGAAGAAACCCTATTGCGGTTTACAACCGCCCCATCTCTCGAGGCTACCCCCGTGATCGATGGCAACCCCTTTATCCTTTTTGGCGTCCATCCTTATGATCTTAAAGCCATTAGTCAGATCGATAGGATCTTTGCCAGTGGAGTTCCTGACCCCCATTATCTGAAACGGAGAAAGGCTGTCCTGCTTATAGGTTTAGACCCAACGAGGGTGGCGCCACGCGCCTTTTGGGCAGATATGGAGGCAGATACTGTTTCCAATGGCTTTGACCTCATGTTCACAGATATTGGGCAAGACTTTATCGTGGAGATCGGGACCGAGAAGGGAAAAGATCTCCTGACCCAGTATGGAAAGAGTCGCCCTGCCACCAGGGATGAGACCCGGGAGCGGGTGAACATAAGATCTCAGATTTCGAGCATGTGTAAGAAAAGAGGGTTGAGTTTCCCGAAAAGAGAGATACCTCAACTGCTGGAGCACTCGGAAGGAAGCCTATTCTGGGAAGAAAAAGCAGGTAAATGCCTGAGTTGCGGAACGTGTAACCTGGTCTGCCCGACCTGTTACTGTTTTGACGTTCGGGATGATATGGAGTTGGACCTCATGCACGGAGAACGGCACCGTCGCTGGGATGGTTGCTTGCTTCAGGATTTTGCCAAGGTCGCCACCGGCGAAAATTTCCGTAGGAGCAGGGCCTCGAGGTACCGTCATCGTTTCTTCCGTAAGGGCCTGTACCTCTTCAAGGTACTGGATGATGTGGCCTGTGTGGGATGCGGCCGATGTGCATCATCTTGTCTAGCGGATATTGCAGACCCCGTAGATGCGCTTAACAGATTAAGGAAAGATGAAAAATATGGAGGTGATCGACCATGAATCAAATTATTCCAGACGTTTCTCCCTATCTACCGAGATGGGCCGAGATCTTTCGAATCGATGATCTCACGGAGACTGAAAAGCTTTTTGAGATGCATCTTGTGAGTGGAGAGCCTTTGGGCCACAATCCCGGACAGTTTGTAGAATTATCCGTGATGGGCATTGGGGAGGCCCCTATATCGGTCTCTTCAGCTCCACGGCAGACCAATTCCTTTGAGCTTGCTATCCGCAAGGTCGGAAATCTCACCAATGCTATGCACCGGCTTACAGTAGGAGATACGGTTGGGATCCGTGGCCCCTTTGGGACCCACTTCCCGGTGGAAGAGACCAAAGAAAAGGATATCCTGTTTGTAGCAGGTGGAATAGGGCTGGTGCCGTTAAGATCATTCATACATTTTGTCCTGGAACATCGGAAAGAATATGGAGAGGTGACCATCCTTTTTGGCGCAAGAAACCCATCGGAACGGCTCTTTCTCGATGAACTGGATCAATGGGGGAATAGAAAAGACATAAGATACCTTGACACCGTGGATCGGCCGGACGCTGAATGGAAAGGTCATGTGGGGGTTATCACCACCCTTTTCCCCCAAATTGATATCGATCCCTCCAAGACCTACTGCATCATCGTTGGCCCTCCTGTGATGTATCGATTTGCAATATTAGAGGCCAAGGCAAAGGGCATACCGGATACACAGATCTTCCTCTCCCTTGAAAGAAGGATGAAGTGCGGACTGGGCAAGTGCGGCCATTGCCAGATCAATCATATCTATGTCTGTCAGGACGGACCGGTATTTCGATATACGGACATCTTCGATTTGGAGGAGGCGCTGTGATGGGAAAACCAAAAGTAGCATTCTTTGATTTTGCCAGTTGCGAGGGATGTCAACTCCAGGTCATCAATCTTGAAGAGGATCTCTTAAAAGTGATTGAGGCTATAGATGTCGTAAGTTTCAGAGAAGCCACTAAGGAGCACTCCAACGATTATGACATCGCCTTTGTAGAGGGTTCAATCACTCGTAGATCTGATGAGGATCGGCTCAAAGGGATACGCGCGAATGCCGCGGTCCTGGTTGCCCTCGGTTCCTGCGCCGCACTGGGCGGGATAAACTGCATTAAGAACTTTCAACCCGAAGAATATGTCAGGAAATTTGTTTATGGAGACAGGGCCTTTCAATATGAGACTTACCCTGCCCGACCTCTCAAGGCAGTTGTTCCCGTGGATTTTGAAATCCCTGGATGCCCCATAAACCGAAAGGAATTTGCAACGGTGGTCAAGGCCTTCTTGCAGGGGAAAAGACCTCAGATCCCCAACTTTCCTGTGTGTGTCGAATGTAAGATGGCTGAGAATAAGTGTGTTTTCGAGAAAGGAATGACCTGTATGGGTCCGGTTACCAGGGCAGGTTGCGGTGCATGCTGCGTCACAGAAGGAAGTTTTTGCTGGGGATGCCGGGGTCTTGTAGATGACCCGAACGTCGATTCCGAAAGAGAGATTCTTGCCAGCCACGGGTTGGGTGTCCATGATATTCTAGGAAGTTTTCGACTTTATTCCGGATTTTCGGAGGTGGCGAAATGAACGCTGAAAAGATAATCAGGATTGATCACGTGACACGCGTGGAAGGACATGGAAATATCCATGTCAGGATAAAGGATGGCAAGGTAGAGGAGTGTCAGTGGCAGGTGGTGGAGGCGCCCCGTTTTTTCGAGGCCATGCTCCATGAGCGGAAGTGGTACGAGGTGGCACACATTACCTCGCGGATCTGCGGGATCTGTTCTATCGGGCATACCCTCACATCATTGAAGGCCACTGAGGCGGCCATGGGTGTGACCATCTCTGAGCAGACAGGGAAATTCCGAAGGCTCCTAATGCATGCCGAAAATCTGCAGAGTCATATCCTTCATCTCGGTTATCTAGTGCTTCCGGATCTTGCCGGGGCACCCAGTGTCGTACCACTGGCATCATCTCATAAAGAAGAAGTGCTTAAAGTGGTCCACCTCCATCGTTTGGCAAATGAGATGTGTGACATGCTTGGAGGCCGCACAACCCATCCGCAGCGACCTGTTGTGGGGGGATTTACGAAATGGCCTACAGTGCAAGAGATGGAGACATTGCGCCGGAAGCTATCAGACTGCATGCCGCATGTGGAGGCCGTAGCATCTCTTATCAAGGATCTTGCGGGTAACCTTCCTCGGTTTATCAGGGAAACCGAGTTTATCGGGCTGACCAGCGCGAATGAATATGCACTTTATGACGGAGAGATCGCCTCCTCGGACGGAGGGACATGGGCCGTCGATCAGTATAAGAAGGTTACTAATGAGTACTTAGTTCCTCATTCCACAGCCAAGTTTACCAGGAACAAGAGGGATTCCTATATGGTAGGCGCCCTCGCCAGAGTGAACCTGAATTATGACCAACTGAGCCCTAAGGCCAAAGAAGTCGCTAAGGCATTCGACCTACGACCAATCAATCATAATCCTTTCATGAATAATATCGCACAACTCGTAGAAGTTGTCCATAGCATAGAAGATTCGATTCGGCTCATCGATGATCTTCTAAAGGATAGGATTAAAGATGAAAAACCCTCTGTCTCCATCAAGGCTGGAAGGGGAGTTGGCTCTGTGGAGGTACCCAGGGGCATCCTGTTCCATGAGTACGAGTACAACAAAGATGGGGAGTGCGTATGGGCCAACTGTATTATTCCCACTAATCAGAACCATGCAAATATCCAGAAGGATATGGAAGCTTTAGTCCCTCAGATTAAAGACAGGGAAGAAAAAGAGATAGAACTCGCGCTGGAGATGCTTGTAAGGGCATACGATCCCTGTATTTCATGTTCGACCCATTGTATTTTCCTTTAGAAAGGAGTTAAAAAGGAGGAGAAGGATGGAAAAACCAAAAATTCTTGTTATTGATGATGACCCTGATGTGGTTGAGAGCATCCGGATTACACTGGAGGCCAACAATTATCAGGTATTCAGTGCTGGAAACGGTATGGAGGGCCTCATTCTGACAAAGGAGATTTTTCCGGACCTTATTATCCTTGACGTGATGATGGATTCGATAACGGAAGGATTTCAGGTATCACAGCAACTCAGAAGCCGCGATCCACAATCGGAATACAGGGCATATTCAAAAATACCTATTCTAATGCTTACGGCTATATCCGAGAAGATGCATATGAAATTCTCTCCCAAGGACGATGAGGATTATCTGCCGGTGGATGAATTCATGGAGAAGCCGATCCGGTTTGGGGCCCTGCTGCAAAAAGTCAAGGCATTGATACCATAGGGGTGAAGTAATCCATGTGGAATCCTAGCCCTCATAGAATAGACGCCTTGTTTTATGAAATGGGCTGGAAAGGGCCTGTCCCCAAACAAAGATGGTGGATCCTTTTAAGATGGATTCTATTGGGGGTGGTCGTCCTGACTACCTCCATGGGCAACCGACTTATTCATCTCGATATTCCCGCTCCGAAAGTCTTTTCCCTTTGTGCCATAATGGCCCTGCTCAATGCCGTATTGCATTATTATTTTTTCGTCATCAAGAAGAAAGATGATTCCTTAGAGCAAAACGTTGTTTCTAGGACGACCTATTTCCACTTCGCCCTGGACTTTGTCTTCATCACCTTTATCTTCCATTACTCCGGGGGGATTGCGAGTCCTCTTCTGTTTTATTTTCTTTTTCATGTGATTCTAAGTGGAATTCTGCTGGAGAAGCGTGGCTGCCTGCTTTATGCGACCTTGATCACCCTCGCGATCACTACGATAGCCCTTTTGGAATTGACCGGCCGTTTTCCCCATATGGATAGTTCATCGTTCATATCGCGGGAAGTGCAAGATAACCCTTTATTCGTTCTGATGGTTCTCTTCTTTTTCAATCTGGCGCTCTGGGTTTCAATCTCTATTTTCATGATACTGTTCGGACGCCTAAGAAAGAAGATATTGCAATTCATTGATCTTCAACAACAGCTGAAGCAGGTCAATCAGCAGTTGGGATTACTGAATCAGCTGGCGAAGGACACTACTTCCACGCTGGGGTTTTATCCAAGACTCAACCTTATTTGCCACAGCGTCATGCGTATGATGGGGCTGAAGGGGGTTACCATACGACTTCTAAACGAAAGAACAAATTTGTTGGAGCTGGCATCCGCTTGTGGATTGAGCGAAGCCTACCTCAATAAGGGACCGGTGGATGCTGATAAGAGTTTGAGGAAGGCATTAGAAGGACAACCTTACTTTGTTTTGGACGCCTCTACTGACCCGGCTGTTCAATATCCCGAAGATGCCCGCAAAGAGGGGATCGTAAGCATGTTGTCCTTTCCCTTGAGGGGAAGAGAAAAAATTATCGGTACCATCCGCCTGTACACTGGTGAGAGAAGATATTTCAGCCAGAATGAGCTTGATTTTGTTGGAGCCTTATCCAGCCAGGGCGCTGTCTCTATAGAGAATGCAAGAATCTACGATACGCAGAAGAGACAGGATGAGGCAAAAAGCGAGTTCATCATGATGATGACTCATGAATTGAAAGGGCCGTTGATGGCCATGCGGAGCCTTCTGGAGGTCATCCTTAAAGGGTATGTAGGAAGCCTCAGTGAAAAGCAAGAAGAGCTGATTAGACGCGTATACAAGCGCATAGAATCCTTTGTGGAGGAATCGAAGGGGCTATTGGACATCTACCAGTGGCAGTCCCGGATGCCGGATATTAAATTAGTTCCCCTGTCCCTAAGAGAGCAGGTACAGAAGGCAGTAGATCTCTTTACGGCGAGCGCTCAGGAAAAAGGATTGAGCATTAGTGTTGTTTTGCCGGATAAAGATCTCACCCTGATGGGAACCGAGGATGAGATTGAGAAGATCCTCAATAACTTAATCACCAACGCTATCAAGTATACGCCGAGTGGAGGAAGCCTCTTCCTAGGCCTTTCCGATTCAGACGACCAGGTGATCCTCAAGGTCAAAGATACGGGCATCGGAATAGATCCTGACGATATTCCCAAGATATTCGGCGGATTCTTCCGGACCAGGGAAGCCAAGGAGATGGACCCATATGGAAGGGGGATGGGTCTTCCTTTTGTCAAGAAAGTAGTGGAAACGTTGGGCGGTACCATAAGCGTAAAAAGTGATAAAACAATAGGTACCGAGTTTAGCGTTGCCTTTCCCAAAACACAGCAAGCAAAGGATATCCCCAAAGTCCTCGCGATGGATCAGCGACAGCTATGAACGATTACAATTTTACAGGAGGAAAGGAAATTTCAATTAAATATCGCCTGCTGATCTTAGGGGCAGGCAATCCCCTTATGAAAGATGATGGTATAGGTGTACATATAGCCCATGAACTGGAGAAATTGGGGATGCCTGAAGGAGTTAAGGTGCTTGACGTCGGTACCAGAGGATTAGCTCTGGTTGATCTCATGAGAGAGGCTCCTAAAGTAGTCTTTCTGGATGCTGTGGAAATGGGTGAGAACCCGGGGACGGTGAAGATATTTGCTCAGCAGGATATAAAGATAGCTGCTGATAAAATTAAGTTTTCTTTGCATGAAATTGGCTTGCCACAGGTTCTACTCATAGCTTCACTTCAGGGCGTATCTCCTGAGGTAGTTATTGTGGGTATCCAACCGAAGGACCTTGGCTGGGGAACAGGTCTTTCACCGGAATTGGAAAGAGCGGTTCCCAATATCCTTGAATGTGTTTTAGGTGAAATGAAAATATGATTTACTTCACCCCTACCCAAATCTTCCCTTTTCAAGGAGAAGGGCGGAATTGGAAGGAGAGCGTATGGACTTGCCGTTGCGGACGAGGTTGCTTGGCGCCTTTGTCGGCGTAGTTGTCCTTTGCGGCGCCTTTACGACATTGGCCGGAAGCTTCCTCATCAACCGGATGGTCATACATGAAGCCGAGCGCCGAGTTGGGTTAGCACTGAAAACCGCTCATGCCATGTGGGAGCGACGCCTTGATGAGGCGCTAAAGGCATGCACGGTACTGGCGGAAGGAGACTTGGCTGGGAAGTTGTCCACAGATGAGGAGGGTGATCCGTACTTTTTGGATAGACTGCGAATCAAGTTGGGGTATGACTTCCTGCATTACATAGATGGCAACGGCATTGTCGTTGCAACGGCATATGGGGATAACAAGGGTGCTCTGGCATTGAACAGCCCGGTCATAGCACGTGTACTTCTTGAAAGGAAACCCTCAGCCGGTATTTCTATCCTGCCCATGCAAGACTTGACCAATAAAAACGATGCACTTGCATTGCGCACGCGGATTCACGTGTTGCCCACGCGCCATGCAAAACCCGGCAGACCACAAGAAATCACCGAAGCCATGGTGCTTGAGGCCGCAGCCCCTATTATGGATGAAAGAGATCAGGTGACGGGCATTTTTCGCGTGGGGACCGTAATCAACCAGAACTTCGATTTCGTGGACTTCGTACGAGAAAACATTTTCACGGTCGCGACCTATGCCGGAAAGAACTTGGGCACCGTCACCATATTTCAGGGGGATGTGCGTATCACGACAAATGTAATAGGGCCGGACGGCCAACGAGCCATTGGCACGCGGGTCTCCGAGGAAGTGTACGACCAGGTTCTGGGTGAAGGCAGGACATGGACAGGCCCCGCCTTCGTAGTGGACAGTTGGTATATTTCTGCATACGAACCCCTACGAAATATAAAAGACGAAATCGTTGGGATGTTATACGTAGGTATCCTGAAAAAACGTTACGACGATATGCGCGGTGAGGCCAGGACCCTGTTCATGGTCGCTGTATTTTTTGCGCTTCTATGTGCCGTTTTCCCTTCACTTTGGTTGACTGCGAGGTTGTCTCGACCCCTGGCCCAATTGACAAGAGGCGCAGCCGAGGTTTCGCGAGGCAATCTTGACTATCAGCTGCCCTATACACTAGGAGCAGAACGAGACGAGATCAACCGGCTTACAAGCGCATTTAACCAGATGGTCAGTGCTCTGAAAGAGCGGAATGAACAATTACAAAGCAGCCGCGATGATCTCCAGCACACGGCAACGGAGCTCAAAGAGTGGGTGCAGAATTACCTTGATGCCCTGGAATTTATTACCCACGAACTTAAGAACCAGATTGCAGCGATGAAGATCAACCTGCTGGCCGTACGTGATGGGTATATTGGAGAAATCAGCAAAGACCAGGCAGAGGCGCTTGGTGACGTAGCGCTGGCTATAAACAGGGCCGAAGAGATGATCATGAACTACCTTAACCTTTCGCGGATTGAAAAAGGCGAATTACAGATACATGCTCGACCTGTGCACGTGGAAGCCGATGTGATTCGTCTCGTGCTGAACCGTTTTCGGGGACGGCTAGAGGCAAGAAAAATCCGGGTGCAGGTGGAGTTCCAGGGGGATCTGTTCGTCCAGGCCGATCCTTCACTACTCCAGATTGTCTACGAAAATCTGCTGGATAATGCGGTTAAGTATGGCCGTGACGGTGGAGTGGTGAGGCTTTCAGGGCAACGCGGCGACGGCAAGGCGGATCTCCACGTCTGGAACGACGGTCCGGGTGTTCCACCCGACCAGATAGACAAATTGTTCAAAAAGTTTTCTCGCATTCAGCCCGACGTAGAGGCCGGACAGAAGATGGGAACCGGATTGGGGCTATTCATCACCCGCGAAATCATACGCCGCCATAGTGGCGATATTCATGCAGAAAGCGTTTACAATGAATGGATGGACATCATTTTTACACTGCCCTTACCAGATGTCCTGCTTGAAAATAGTGAACGGTGATGCAAATACTTCTCCTTTTTCTACACAAGGGTGTTTTTAATGACTGGTAATCATTTGTGTAAACCAAAACAAGCCAAAAGCCAAAAAATCCTTGTCGTTGACGACGAAGAGGGCATTCGACGTGGATGCGATCGTGTGCTCCGGTCCCAAGGCTATCAGGTGCTGCTCGCCGAGAGGGGCGAAAAGGGGCTGCAAATCCTGCGCCAGCAGCCCGATATAGATCTGGTGTTGGTAGACCTGCGAATGCCGGGCATGAGTGGTTTTGAGTTTCTTCAACAGGCTGAAGAGATAGCGGCGGAAACCGTGTTTGTTATTATAACCGCCTATGCCACGCTCGAAGCCGCCGTCGAAGCCACTAAGCGTGGGGCTTACGACTTCATCGCCAAGCCCTTTGCCCCGGACGAATTCTTGCGTTTGGTGGATCGGTCACTGGAACGGGCTCGTCTTATTCGTGAGCGAAATCGTCTTGATACCGAGCGTCGCCAGCGGATGCTTGAACTGGCAAAGGAAAAGAGTCAATTCCGTACAGTCATAGACTGCATGGCCGAAGGGGTGATGGTATGCAACGCAGAACAGGTCTTAGTACTATACAATCCTGCTGCTCTCAAGATTCTCTCCCATGTCCAGTCCGTAAGGACACCCGTGGCGGTAACTGAAGTGTTGGAGTCCGAAGATTTGATAAAATTGATTTCCTATGCCTCAACCCAACAAAAGCGTCTGTCAAGCGAGGTCAGACTCAGCCTTGACCCAAAAGAGACGTGGGTGCTGGCGAATGTGGCCCCTGTCGTAGAGTCGGCTTCCGGCCAATTTCTTGGCACCGTTACCGTTCTCCGAGACATTACCGAGCTAAAGCACATCGAGCATGTAAAAGCAGATTTCGTCAATTTAGTAGCCCATGAACTGCGTTCTCCCCTGACAGCCGTTGATGCTTACCTGTCGGTACTGGAGGAGGGATACGTGCAAGGCAAGGAAAAACAGGGTGAGATAATTAAGCGATCAAAACAACGTATAGGTGCACTGGTGGAGTTGGTTGGCGATTTACTAAACGTGGCGAGTATGGGAGAAGGGACAGTGCGACGCGAAATTACACCTCAGCGTATCGAGAGTATTTTGAACGAGGTCAAGGAGTTGATGAAGCCCTTCGCCAACCTGAACTTGGTCCGACTTGAAGTACAAGTCCCTGACTGGCTCCCTGATGTCCACGCGGACCGAGAAGAATTAATGCGATTGTTTAGTAATCTAATTAACAATGCCATCAAATATAACAAGAAGGACGGGAGTGTGAGCATTACCGTGGAACAGGACGGACCATATGTCAAGATATCTATCGCCGACACAGGAATCGGCATGACTAAAGATAGCCTAAACCGCCTGTTCTCTGAATTTTTTCGAGAAAAAAGAGAGGAGACAAGACTCATTACCGGTACCGGGCTTGGACTGCATATAGTGAAAAGCATCGTGGATTTCTATCATGGCCGTGTCGAGGTCAAAAGTGAACTGAACAGAGGCTCGACCTTCATTGTTTGGCTTCCTTGTCAAACGGACCAAACACATTGAAGAGAGGGTACGGCCCGTAGGATTCAAAAACCACTTTTCATTGGCTGAAGAGAGATGGATTTTAGTAAAGCCAAATTGACCGATCTTTATGAGTTTATCAAAAAAATAGGCTCATGCTCCAACCTCAACGAGCTAATGGATGCATCAAGCCGATACGCCGCGAATATTCTAGAGGTCAAGGCCTGTTCTATAAAGCTCCTGGATGATAAGAGAAAGTACCTCAAATTTACTTCCTCCTACGGGCTTAGCGAGGGATATATATCGAAAGGCCCCATTGACATTGAGAAAAGTCCCATAAACCGCGAGGTCCTCCAAGGCTCACGCTACGTCATTGGCAATATTGAGGAGAAGGACTACTTCCAATATTCTGAAGATATAAGAAAAGAAGGGATTGCCTCAATGCTGTGCCTGCCGCTCAAGGTCGAAAACAGAATTTTCGGGATATCCTGTGTATATAGTGAAGAGTCAAATCGTTTCGTAGAGAACGATTTTGAATTATTTTCCTTGATAACTGACATAACGGCTCTGGCCATAGAAAACCTTAGAGGTGAACTTACTAAGTTCTGGTTCATAATGAAGGCAGCACATCAACTTCGCTCTCCACTCAATACTATCTACACCATGCTGAAGCTAATATATAATAAGAATCTTGGCAGCATTAATGAACGCCAGGAGGAAACCATAGACAGATGCCTAAAAAGAATTGAGATCCTCGGAAAGCTTATCAATGATTTGCTGAAACTCGGAGAAAAGCGCACTGAGGCTGCCAAACCAAAAATTTATCCCGTACATCCCACGAAGATCTTGAGACAATTGATGGATTTGTTTACTAACCAAGCAAATGAAAAGGGGTTGGATATACAGCTCCTCATCCAGGATGACATACCCAGAGTCCTTGGCAATGAAAGGCTCTTGGATGAGCTTTTTACAAACCTCATTTCCAATGCCATCAAATATACCCCAAAGGGTGGTAAAGTAGTGGTGAAGCTCTTCGAAGAAGGCATATATCGAGTCAAATTTGAAGTGTCCGACACGGGAATCGGTATAAGTGAGGAAGACATGCCGAAACTCTTTACGGAATTCTTCAGGACAGAGAGTGCAAAGGCCTTGAATGAGGAGGGGAGCGGCTTGGGTTTGGTCATAGTTAAAGAGATCTTGGACCGGACAGGGGGAACGATCGAAGTAAAAAGCGAGGTTGGAAAAGGGACCTCCTTCTCTTGCCAACTTCCATCATTGCTAAAGCTTCGACCCGTTAAAGCAAATCGGACCGATCTCTCATACTAGCAGGTTGCTGAAAAAGACCTGTTGTGCAGGCTGATCAAAAATGCTCAGATGCAAGGCATCCGACATTCCGAGGAGCGAGGCGTACATAGAAGTACGCCGCAACGACGAGGAATGAGGGTAACGCCGCTCGCTAGATCCCGGCTTGACGGGGAGATGGGCGTTTTTCACCAACCTGCTGGTGTCATGAGCCCGGGCCGAACCCTTTCCTTCCCGCCGGGCGATCATTGATCCCCTTGGCGTGTTAAAACATATTGAAAGAAACAGCAGCATTCATGGAACAAGATTCAGGCCGAAGGGCTGTAAATATAAGCATTCGCGGCATCGTGCAGGGGGTGGGGTTCAGACCTTTCGTTTACCAACTGGCCAAAAAGAACGGCCTCAGCGGTCGGGTCTGCAATACCTCGGGGGATGTGAAAATCGAGGCAGAAGGTTCACCTGAATCCATCCATCGATTCCTGGAAGACCTCCGGCCGAGCGCCCCTCCGCGCTCGCAGATCGATACCATGGATTGGTCCGATTCAGAACCTTCAGGCTACCAGACTTTCGAAATCAGCGAAAGCGTCAGAAAGGAAGGAGAATACCAGCTTATCTCTCCTGACATCGCCACGTGCCTCCTTTGCCAGACAGAACTTTTTGACCCGAAAGACCGACGTCACCGATATCCCTTCATCAATTGCACCCACTGCGGCCCCAGGTTGACCATCATCAGGGACATTCCCTATGATCGTCCGATGACAACCATGGCAGTCTTCAGGATGTGCCCCGA
>JAZDGZ010000271.1:0-4018 GCA_043806375.1 Pseudomonadota bacterium
TTGCAGACCAGGTGATTCAAGCAAGACGTTCCATGTCCGATCCGGACCGACTGACCAATCTGGTCCTTATGGGCATGGGGGAACCTCTCGCCAACTATGAAGCGGTGACCAAGGCCCTCAGAAACATTGTGGATCTGGAGGGCATGAATTTCTCCAACCGCAAGGTAACCCTCTCCACCTGCGGGCTGGTGCCGCAGATGAGATGTCTCGGCGAAGACGTGACCGTGAATCTTGCCGTTTCCCTGAATGCCGCGGATAATGAGACACGGGACTTCCTCATGCCGATCAATCGCACCTATCCTCTGGAAGCGCTGATGGCGGCGTGCAGGGAGTTTCCCCTCCCCAACGGACGAAGAATCACCTTCGAGTACATCCTGATCCAGGGTATCAACGACCGGGACGAAGACGCGGTCAGGCTTGCGAAGCTGCTCTCGGGCATCAAAGCCAAGATCAACCTGATCCCGCTGAATCCGCACGAAGGACTGGATATGTCTCCGCCCGGTGAGGAGAGGATGGTCGCTTTCCAGGAAATCCTCATCCATCATCGGTTCACCACCATGATCCGCAAGAGCAAGGGCCGGGACATCAGCGCCGCATGCGGGCAGCTTGCTGGAAAAAGGGGTAGCGGTTGAAGCAAAATTCAGCCTTACTCCAAGACCGATGCCGGGGTTCTGGCATGCTTACCGGGATCTAAAATGCCGTGCAGGATACGTCCTGTATCCGGGCAAAGAGGAGTATCCCGTCGCCGAAGGAGTTACTGCCTTTCCACTGGAGGGGATTAAAAGGATCTTCGAATGAGTTGGCGATGGTCAGTGTGGGACTGGGGACGCCCTTTACGTTAAAAGTTCCCATAAAGAGACCATGACCGGCTTAGCGTATCAATCGAGTGCGTTGAATTCTTGGGGAGCCTCGTTAAAAGCTAAAAGCACAAATGTGAAGGGCGTCCCCCATCTGCGCACTAAAGGGGTCGTAACAGTTTAGTCCTTTACAACATTTCTGAGTAACATTTTTTGCCCGGATGTCATAAAAAGCTTGACGTCCGGGCTTTTTTAAGTGTATTTTATGTGAGTATAAATACTCATTTAAAGGAGGCATATGGCATGTCCAGGCTTACGCTTCTGAAAAAGCGACAAGTCTTGCTCGGGCAAGAAATCATCGCTCATCTCGATTCTTTCCTCATAGGCACCGTCGCCAAGTCCCCTTCCATGTCCGGGTTTAACCTGACGACTAAGGTGGAGGGGAAGACCGTGACGCTCTATGTCAGGAAGGATATTGTTCCAAAAGCGATGGAAATGGGGAGGCGTTACAAAAAGCTCTGGAGCCTTCTCCAGAAGCTGTCCAAGGTCAACTGGGAAATCCTCAAACTGGAGAATGAATAGGTTGCCGAGAGCTGCCTATCCACCTCATGACTTTGTGTGTCAGTACCAGGATCACTGTCCTCACCTGGAGGGCATGTCCGCCACTTGGGTCATGGAAGAGTATCGGCGGGGGGAGGATACCGATCATGAGGAGTTGAGGATTATTGAAGTGCTCGATGAGAGACTGGAGGCAACGCGAAAGCGCATTCGAGAGCTTGAAAGGGAAGTTGCCGAGCTTCGAGCCAAGTATCAGGCCCTACATCAAAAGCAATTCAAGCCGAACAGGAAAAAAAGTCCCCCTTGCGAAGAAAGAGTCCCGGGGAAAAAGAAGCGCGGTGCGCCCGTGGGTCATCCTGGCTGGTTTAGACTCAAACCGAAAGAGATTGATCATAGCGTTGAGGTACCTGCGCCACAACGATGTCCCCATTGCGGCTCAACAGACTTGACTGCGATTGATGAGAGTGTAGAGCATCTTCAGGAAGACATTGTGCTTGTTCCCCGCCCCGCTGTTACCAGGTATGTTCATGGACAGGCATTCTGTAAGCACTGTCGAAAGACGGTGGTGCAGGCGGCAGCAGATGAGATTCTCCACGCCCCAATCGGCCCTGTTGCAAAGGCCGTTGCCATGTACCTTCGCTATGACGTCTGCATCCCCTATAGGAAAGTCGTAGAGATCTTCAGGGTATTGTTCGGTCTATCCTGCGTCCCGGCATCCCTGGTCGGCTTTGACCAAAAGGCTGCTAAAATGGGCGAGGGTATTTACCAAGACGTACGCGAAAAGCTCAGGGCATCACCGATCGCCCACGCCGATGAGACATCGTGGCGGAATGACGGAGTCGGCCACTACGTGTGGTTTGGGGGCAATGAGAATATCGCCTTCTTTCATATAGACCGACACCGCTCCGCCCAGGTGGCCAAGACCATCTTCGGAGACTTTCCCGGAACGCTGGTACGCGATCGCTATGCGGCCTATAACGGCATCGGCGCAAACTGGCAAGCCTGTTTGGCCCATATCATAACAACCGTCAAAGAAATCAATCGGGAGCATGCGCTCCTGCCGCAAGATGAAAGGGACGAAAACGTAGACTCCTTTACCAACCGCGTCAAGGACCTCTGCTCCAAGGCATGTGACATCGGGCAGCAACTCAAATCCGGCGACCTTTCCTATAAGTCAGCCCTGCGGATCGAGAAACGCTTCCTCCGAGGACTCAAGAGCATCTGCAAACAGCCCCTTCGTTTCAAACCCGCCCAAACCCTGCGAGCGTACCTCACCGGCCCTGAGCACAAAAACCTCTTCACTTTTCTTCGCATCCCAGGAGTGCCACCCACCAACAATCATGCCGAACAATCGCTGCGCAAAATGGTCATCTTCCGCAAGGTGTGCTTCGGAACGAGATCCCTAAAAGGTATCAAATCCCACAGCATCATCCCCAGTCTTGTTCAGACGGCCAAGCGACAGGGCGCCCATCCCCTCACATTCCTCAAAACCCTCCTCACCACCGATGCTGCCACCGCACAGGCCGCCCTTTACAAGAACTCCAGTTGATCGTAGAACAATAAAAGGCAAGGATGGGTTCAAGGGTGAGGTAGGGACTAAACTGTTACAAGGGGTCAACCCGAGGCATGGGACACCCCCGCGCTTTTACATGTGCTTGAAGAGATGCAGATAGTTGCGGCTCACCGTGAGCAGCTCCGGTCTCTCCTTGAGTTTCACGATGCCCCGTCCGGTGAGGGAGTGACTCACCCTGTCGATCCTAGAGACATTGACGATGGTCCCGCGGTGTACCTGCCAGAACTGGCCGGGATCGAGTTCTTCGGCCAGTTCCCTAATGCTCTTCCTGATGAGGAATTCCCCTTCCCTTGTCATGACCAAGGTGTATTTGTCATCCGCCTTGAAGTAATCGATCTCTTCGACGGGTATGAGCCGGACGGAGTCCCGGTGCTGGGTCCTGATCCATCGCAGGGGATCGCGGCCGGCTTGGGCGGGCATTCTCGAGAGGAGTTGCTGAACCACTTCGGCCAACAGTGGTGCCGGTGACGATGTTGCTTCGAGTCGTTCCCTGATCCGCCCTATGGTCTGCATGAGCCTTTCTCTCGACACAGGCTTTAGGAGATAGTCCACCGCCTCCCGCTCAAACGCCTCGACCGCGTACCGATCATAGGCCGTCACGAACACGATGTGGCAGGAGCGTGCGATGCGCTTTGCCACCTCCATGCCGGTAAGCCCCGGCATCCGGATGTCCAGGAAGGCGATATCAGGGGCTCTGGATTCGACGAGCTCGACCGCCTCCTTCCCGTTGGCCGCCTCTCCGCAGACATTGAGCTCCGGCCATGTCTCGGACAGGAGAGACCGCAGGTAGGTCCTCAATTCCTTTTCATCATCGGCTATGATGGCCTTATACGCCACTTCCGGGCACCTCCAGGACGGCCCTCATCCCTGCGGGCTTGTTTTCTTCGAGCACCAGCCGTCCCCTCTCGCCGTACAGGAGCCTGAGACGCTCCCTCACGTTCGCAACGCCAACACCCGGCTGGTCGAAGGAAGAGGAACCCAGCCCCGTATCGGCAACCGTGATCCGGAGAAGTTCTCCCTTTTCCTCGGCGGTTATGGTGATCTCTCCTCCTTCGACCTTGGGTTCCAGACCGTGCTTGACCGCATTTTC
>JAZDGZ010000272.1:0-4857 GCA_043806375.1 Pseudomonadota bacterium
CCCTGCAGGCCCAGTTTGACGGGAACTCCGATGAAGAGTCCATGGATCCCGTATTCTCCCTCCAGATAGGCTGCACAAGGGAGGATCTTTTTCTTGTCTTTGAGGATGGCATCCGCCATTTCAACGGAGGCAGACGCAGGCGCGTAATAAGCACTCCCGGTCTTGAGGAGACCCACAATTTCGGCCCCGCCGCCGCGGGTCCTCTCTTCGATGGCCTTGATCCTCTCGGGGGAAAGCATTTCCGTAATAGGGATACCCGCCACCGTGGAATAGCGGGAGATGGGGACCATGGTATCGCCGTGGCCTCCCAGGACAAAGGCGTGAACATTCTCCACGGAGACCTTGAGCTCCATGGCGATAAAAGCCCGAAAACGGGCCGAATCCAGGACACCGGCCATCCCCATGACCCTGTTTTTCGGAAAACCGCTCGTCTCATAGGCGACATGGCACATCGCATCCAGAGGATTGCTGACCACGATCAGGATAGCATTAGGTGCAACCGCGGCCACTTCCTTGACCACGGTTCGCATGATTCCCATGTTGGTAGAGAGGAGATCGTCCCGGCTCATTCCCGGCTTTCTGGGGATCCCCGCGGTGATGATGACGATATCCGAATCCCTTGCTTCACCGTAGTCGGCGGTGCACCCGAGAATTTTGCAGTCGTGCATCTCGATGGGCGCCGCCTGCATGAGGTCAAGGGCCTTGCCTGCCGGAATGCCTTCCAGGACATCTAGGAGGACCACATCGGCCAATTCTTTTTCTGCCAGACGCATGGCGGCGGTAGCGCCCACATTGCCGGCTCCTACGACAGTCACCTTTTTTCTCATGATCAAAATCCTCCCCCGATATACGTTATCTTTTTCACTCTTCCGTTGAACCAAAACATGCCTTCAGAAATTCCCGATTAAAACGGGCGATATTGGCGATGGAGACCTCTTTGGGACAGACGGCCTCACATTCAGTCTCATTGCTGCAATTGCCGAAGCCGAGTTCATCCATTTTCCTCAGCATGGAAAGAGCGCGCCTTGCAGCCTCAGGACTCCCTTGCGGGAGAAGGACGAGGTGAGATATTTTTGCCCCCACGAAGAGCATGGCCGAGGCGTTGGGGCACGCGGCCACGCAGGCCCCGCACCCGATGCAGGCTGCCGCATCCATCGCCAGTTCGGCTCTTTCCGCCTGGATCGGGATCGTATTGGCTTCCGGAGCGCTGCCCGTATTGACCGAGATGTAACCGCCCGCCTGGATGATTTGGTCAAAGGCGCTGCGGTCAACGACCAGATCTTTGATGATCTTGAAAGGACGGGCGCGAAAGGGCTCGATAACCAGGGTGTTTCCGTCTCCAAAATGCCTCATGTGGAGTTGGCAAAGGGTCGTCCCTTTTTCGGGGCCGTGAGCCAGGCCGTTGACCACGGAACCGCAGGTTCCACAGATCCCTTCCCGGCAGTCATGGTCGAAGGCGATAGGATCTTTTCCCTCAAGGCTAAGTTTTTCATTGACAAGGTCCAGCATCTCCAGGAAAGACATTTCCGTTGAGATGCCGTCAGCCTGATAAGTCTCGAAACGCCCTTTGTGCTCCGGTCCCTTCTGGCGCCAGACCTTGAGGACCAGATTGATGGTGCCGCTCATTTGTAACTCCTTGTTGCCAACTCCACATTTTCAAAAACGAGATTCTCTTTATGAAGGGTCGGCGCCTTTCCAACCCCTTGGAAGGCCCAGGCGGAAACGTAACAACAAGTCTCATCGTCTCTTCGGGCCTCATGGTCCTCTGTCTGAAAGGCCTCGTTAAAATGGCAGCCGCAGGATTCTTCACGAGACAGGGCATCATTCACCATCAGTTCGGCAAACTCGAAAAAGTCGGCCACCCTGCCGGCCCTTTCCAGACTCTGGTTGAATTCACCGGCCGAGCCCGGGACGGTCACGTTCTGCCGGAATTCTTCACGGAGCGCGAGTATCGCCGCCTTTGCCTTTAGGAGTCCCTCCTCACTTCGCGACATGCCGCAGTTTTCCCAGAGGGTCCGACCGAGTTCCCGATGAAAATCATACACTGTTCGCTTTCCCCTGATCGAAAGGAGTTGATCATAGGTTTCCCGAACAGATCTTGTTGAGTCCTTGAATGCCGGGTGGCTTTCCTTGACCTCGGGGAATACCGTGCCCGCAAGGTAGCCGCCCAACGTATAGGGGATGATAAAATATCCATCTGCCAGCCCCTGCATGAGCGCACTTGCTCCGAGGCGGTTTGCACCGTGATCCGAGAAATTGGCCTCCCCGAGGACAAAGAGCCCCGGAATCGTGCTCATCAGGTTGTAATCAACCCACAGGCCCCCCATGGCGTAGTGAATAGCCGGATAGATCATCATAGGGGTCTCATAGGGGCTTTCTCCGGTGATTCGTTCATACATCTGGAAGAGGTTCCCGTATCTTTTCCGGATCACGTCCACGCCCTCTCTTCTGATCGCATCCCTCAAATCAAGGTAGACGGCGTACTTTGTTGTCCCGACGCCCATGCCTTGCTCGCACACTTCCTTAACGTTCCGTGAAGCCACATCCCTGGGCACCAGGTTCCCGAAACTCGGATATTTAACCTCCAGGAAGTAGTCCCTCTCCGATTCCGGGATGTCGCTGGGCCGACGATCGTCGCCCGGTCTCTTGGGCACCCACACACGGCCGTCATTCCTCAGGCTTTCGCTCATAAGGGTCAGTTTGGATTGATAGGCTCCGTGGACGGGAATGCAGGTGGGATGGATTTGGGTAAATGAAGGGTTGGCGAAAAAGGCCCCTTTCTTATAGGCCCGCCAAACGGCACTGACATTGCCGCTCATGCCGTTGGTGGAAAGAAAATAGACATTGCCGTAACCACCCGTTGCCAGGACAACCGCATGGGCTGCGTGACCCTCCATTTCACCCGTTATAAGGTTCCGGGCGACGATACCGCGGGCAGCGCCGTTTACCAGGACCAGGTCGACCATCTCCCGACGTGGGAATATTTTGACCCTGCCGGCGCTCACCTGGCGCATCATGGCACTGTAGGCCCCGAGGAGGAGCTGTTGTCCTGTTTGACCCCTGGCATAAAATGTTCGCGAGACCTGAGCGCCCCCGAAGGAGCGGTTTGAGAGAAGCCCTCCATACTCACGGGCAAAGGGGACCCCTTGGGCCACGCATTGATCAATGATGATGTTGCTGATCTCTGCAAGTCGATAGACATTGGCCTCCCTGGCACGAAAATCGCCCCCTTTGATGGTGTCGTAGAAGAGTCGCCAGGTGCTGTCTCCATCCCCCGGATAGTTCTTGGCGGCATTGATGCCCCCTTGGGCGGCAATGCTGTGGGCTCGCCGCGGACTGTCCTGGATGCAGAAGGTCCTGACGTTGTAACCGAGCTCCGCCAAGGTGGCCGAGGCAGATGCGCCGGCAAGACCGGTGCCTACCACGATGATGTCAAACTTCCTCTTGTTGGCAGGGTTGACGAGCTTGAGCTCGAAACGGTGCCGATCCCATTTGGAATCGAGAGGGCCTCCCGGTACCTTCGAATTCAGCTGCACAAAAGAACTCCTTAGATGGTCCACAGAACAAAGATCGGGATAGAGCCAAAACCCACACCGATGATCACGCCAAAGGCCGTACTCAGGTGTCTAATCAAGGGCATATATTTTGGATGATTGAGGCCTATCGTCTGAAATCCGCTCCAGAAACCATGGCTTACATGAAAGGCGACGATGACGACCCCGGCGACATAAAAGAGCACGTAGCCCCATTGAGCAAAGGTGCTGGATAGGATGATGAAATCATCCAGACCCGTTTTGTCCACGAGGCGAAACGTCAGAAGGTGAACCACAATAAAGACGAGTATGAGAATGCCCGTGTAGGGCACCGTTGCTGACCCGATGGTTCTACCCCCTGCGCTGTTTTTGACCGCATACCGGATCGGCCTTGCCCGCAGGTTTTCATAGAAAACCAACAATCCGATTCCCACATGTAAAAGCGCAAAGAGGACAAGGCCCCACTCTGCCGCCGTGACAAGATATCCCCAGGCGTGCAAGTGCTCAACGTAGGAAAGGAAAAACCCTTTGCCGCCGTAAATGGTGAGATTTCCTGCCAAATGCGTTGCCAGAAAAAGGCAGAAAAGAAGTCCGGTGACCGCCATGATTTGCTTTTTTCCGATCGAGGTGCCAAAGGTCCTCAGCAACCAGTTCATCGCTCTTTTTTCCTTTGCATTAATCGCTTACCTGTGCTCTCAGATCAAATTTACCGAGGTAGGCCTTATCGCGAAACCGGTGCATGGCGGGCCCGGTTGATGTCCCAGATAGCGCACGTCAAAAGGAGAGCAGAGTAGCATCATGCGTCTCTGTCGGTGCGGACGGGAAAGATGGCCTTAACGTTGTATTTTTAGCGTCTTGCTCTGGCAGATGCAAGAGAAAAATGCCAAGGTCAACCCGGCCTCTATTCAATCAGAAGGCCCTGTGGCCGCTCTCAGGGACCCCATCACCCCCCCTTGTTCCATACGGAGTGAAGAGGTTATCTCCTATGCACTCCCATCTTACCAAGATAGGCATTGCCGAGGGGTTCGATATGGTGTAAGAATAGGAACAAGGGTAACGCCGCTCTTCGGCTTTGCTCAGGGCCGTGAGCCTGTCGAACGGCAGATGGGCGTTTTTCATCAACCTGCTAATCAATGCCGCAGAGTTTCCTGGCGGCCTTCTTTTTTTCTTCCATGTTTACCCTCCTGGTGATCATAATCCTTTGGGCCTGCGGCGACCCTGCCCCGTGCATCGACTCGGTGAGATAACCGACTGCAGCTGAACCCAGGGTCAGATTCTCGATCAACCTGAGAATCCGCATTCGGTTTTCGGTCGGCGTATCACA
>JAZDGZ010000273.1:0-2326 GCA_043806375.1 Pseudomonadota bacterium
CAACATCGTCAGGTCTATGACATTTATTACAGAAAAATCCTTGAGATCAAGGAGAAAGGCCTTATTCGAGACCTGAACCCGACCGTCATGACCTTTGGCATTTTTGCCATGATGAACTGGGCCCATCGGTGGTTCAGAGAGAGCGGGGTTCTCTCCATCGAGAAGGTGGCGGGCGAGATTGTAGAGATGTTTTTTTCAGGGATTTTCAACAGGGCAGCCGGGCACCCTTCCTGATGCATGCAAGGCTCCCCCTCACCCCTTGAGGACACCGATCGGTTTAAGCCTGGCCACCCTTTTTCCGATCCCGGCCCCGTGAACGACATTGACCACATCGTTGACATCCTTGTAAGCCTCCGGGATTTCTTCTGCCAGCGTGGCCATGCTGGCCCCCTTCACGACGATTCCCTTCTCTTCCAACTCCCGAGTGATGGATCTGCCCCTGGCCGCCTTCTTGGCCTGATGTCGGCTCATGAGACGACCCGCACCATGGCAGGCGGAACCAAAGGTCTCCTTGTAACCATGATCCGTGCCAACGAGCACATACGAAGCCCGCCCCATATCCCCAGGAATAAGGACAGGCTGGCCAATCTTTTTATACCTCGCAGGGACCTCGCGATGACCGGGCGGGAAGGCCCTGGTGGCCCCCTTCCGGTGTACACATAGGTGTTTTTTTATGCCATCCACCTCGTGGGTCTCCATTTTGGCCATATTGTGGCAGACATCGTAGACAAGATCCAACCCTAGATCCTTGGGCCCCAACTGAAAGACCTGTTCAAAGGTCTCGCCAACCCAATGGGTAATCATCTGGCGGTTGACAAAGGCGAAATTGGCTGCACAGGCCATGGCTGCAAGATAATCTCTACCTTCCTTGGAGTCGATGGGGGCGCAACAGAGTTGGCGATCGGGCAAATCGATCCCGTAGCGCCGCGACGCCTCTAACATCACACGAATGTAATCGTCACATACCTGGTGTCCCAGTCCTCTCGAACCGGTGTGTACGAGAACGGTCATCTGGCCCCTCTCCAGTCCCAAAACAGAGGCAGCCTCCTGATCGTAGATCTCATCCACGTAGCCCACTTCCACAAAGTGGTTGCCGGAACCAAGCGTTCCCAGTTGTGCCCGTCCCCTCTCCAGGGCCCGATCGCTCACGCATTCAGGATCTGCGCCGGGGATAGTCCCCTGAGACTCTATACACTCCGAGTCCCCCGCAGTACTGTACCCATGCTGAACGGTCCAGGAGACGCCGTTCTTGAGGACATGAGCGAGCTCCTTCGGTGAAAGCTTCAGATCCTTTCTGTGCGAGCCAACCCCTGAAGGGATATTCCGGGAAAGGGCGTCTACCAGCGGACGGATCTTCTTTCGGGCATCTTCGGCGCTCAGACCTGAGCGTAGCAGTCGGACGCCTCAATTGATATCATACCCGACGCCGCCGGGAGATACGATGCCCGTGCCGACTTCAAAGGCAGCCACCCCCCCAATGGGAAAACCATACCCCCAGTGGATGTCGGGCATGGCCATCGATTTGCCTACGATCCCGGGCAGGGTGGCGACGTTGACCACCTGAAGGAGACCCTGGTCCTTTTGGATGTCTCGCATCATCTTCTCATCTGCGTAGACCAGACCTTCGGTGCGCATTTTTCCCTCTCTGGGGATACGGTATCGCCAGGCGTCAATTTTTTGAATCTTAAGCTGTTGAACCTCGCCCACGAGTGACCTCCTATGGTTTTGCAGGATGAAAGACCTCGATAGATACCAAGGAAAGATATACCTGAACGGGGGTCAAAGATCAAAGATGACTTGGGCCTTCCAAATCCCTCCCTCTTCATGGATCCGCAATTGATGGTAAGTGGTCCCCTTGATCGTCCTCTTGATGGGATGCCGTCCCTCTTCGTAGGGCTCTCCTCGTGCAACGGCCTCCATCGAACGATCGTCAAGGGCAAGAATTTCGAAGTGGCTGAAAAGAAGGCCCTGTGTGTCAAAGAGATAGATGAACTCATTCAGCCAGCTGACAAGCAGTTCTTCATCCCCATTGACCTGTAAAGAGATCTTTCTGGTTAATTTCTTTCGGACCTTTTTGGGTTCGGTTAGAATTTGAAAAAAGGCCTCCGCTGCATGTTGAAAAAGCTCGGAGCGGCTTCTGCCGAAGACGAGGATGCCCAAATCCCCAGAATGATCAATGAATTCAAACTTGGTCATGTTGTCATCGTCCCGAGCTTCAGCTTCACACGTCCCTCGGCCATGACAAAGAAAGAGAAATCTAATCCGGGCCGTATATGCCACGAACCTCATCGACAATGGCGTAGCGATAGAGATGCTCGCGGGGATC
>JAZDGZ010000274.1:0-2398 GCA_043806375.1 Pseudomonadota bacterium
TGTCAACGGACAGGGAAACGCCCCGGATGGCGTAGATCAGGCCGTAGCACGTTTCGATGTTCTTTATTTCAAGCAACGACTCCGACGACATCGTCCTCTCCAAGATATGCCCTCAAAACCTCCGGGTGTTTCTGGACGGCTTCAGGGGGGCCCTGTGCGATGATGCTTCCGAAATTGATGACCAGGACGCGATCTGAGATATCCATGACCATCTTCATGTCATGCTCGATCAGCAGAATAGTCACGCCCAGGGTATCCTGGATATCCTTGATCCAGAATATCATGTCCTGCTTCTCCTCCGAGTTCATGCCTGCCGAGGGTTCGTCAAGAAGGAGCAAGTCAGGCTCCAGGGCCAAGGCCCTTCCAAGCTCTATCTGCTTCTGTGTGCCATAGGGGAGTGACCCCACAAATTTGTTCCTTACAGATTGAAGGTCCAGTAGATCAATGATCTCTTCAACCTTGCGCCGGTGCGCCGCCTCCTCACGGCCGGCAAAGGAGCGTTTCCCCCACATGAAGGCCCCTCGAAAAAGCCCTGTCTTCATGGCATTGTGCCGCCCGAGCATCAGGTTTTCCATAGTGCTCATATGGGTGAAGAGCTCGATGTTCTGAAAGGTTCGCGCTATGCCGAGCCTGGCGATTCGATCCGGTTTTTTGCCTTGGATCAGTTTGTCCTTGAAGACGATATACCCCCTGTCAGGCCGATAAATCCCGTTGATGCAGTTGAAGAGGGTCGTTTTCCCGGCCCCGTTCGGCCCGATAATGGCGTAGATCTCCCCCCGCTGGACCTCAAAATTGATGTTCGTGAGGGCCTCGATGCCACCGAAGGAGATATAGAGGTTTTCAACCCTGAAGAAAGTCATGATAAAATATTCGGCCCCATTTTTTCAAATCCCCCCAACCCCCCTTTGCGAAAGGGGGCAACAAGGGGGGATTTTCCGCGGTTCTCCATCTTGAGCCGCTTCCGGCAATCACCTCTCACTTGCCGTGTTGGTGCTAATCCGGTTCCATCCAGTCGGTCAGTTTTTTGGCCTTGGCGACTTCCAGACACTCGCTGAGAAAGACCTCCTTCTGTCCCTGCCGACAATAGACATCGCTCGGCTCAAAGGGCCCGTAATCGATACGGCCGAAGACGCCCTTGAAGCCCTGGATGCCCTCCATGGCCTTCACAAAGCGTTCTCTGGTCAGGTTTCGACCGGCTCTTTTGAGACCCTCCACCATGGGCTCGACGAATCCGATACCCGCGTAGAAAAAGACGCCCCATCTCTCGCCCTTTGCGGCGTACTTATCAAAGGCCTGCTTGTACTTCAGCATCAGGGGGGTATCTGCATCGGGGAGTTCGGCAAAATTGCCGGTGATCACCCCTTTCCAGAGGCCCTTGCTGATATTATACATCAGAGGAAAGTCGGAGCAGGTGCTTGTGCTCATCCACTGGGGGGCGAATTTCATGGCGGTGGCCGTCCCGATGATGCGGACGGCGTGGACGGGGCCCACCCATAAAAGGACGACATCCGCGTCGGCCTTGCGGAGTTGCATGACATGGGGTTTCATGTCGGTGTCGGCCAATTCCACAGGGACCTGGGCGACCAGTTTGAGGCCGTGTTTTGCCAGCTCCGCCTCGGCGCCGGAGAGCCCGTTTTTGCCATAGTCATCGTTCTGATAGGCTATGGCCACCCTCTGTTTTTTCAGTGTCTGCACGGCGTACTTGGAAAGGATCTTGGCCTCGGAATAGTAAAGGGGGTATACGGCGAAGAGGGTTTCCTGCGGCGGAGAGATCCAATGGAGCGATCCTGCGGCCGGTCCGACCCAGGGGATCTTCCTCTCCATGAGATAGTCTTTGACCGATAGACCCGGGGCGGTTCCTACGCCGGAGGCCCAGCCGAACATGCCTGTTCCTTCCTGGAGTTCTTTTACGCCCGCCCTGGTCTTGGCCGGATTGTAGGCGTCGTCGAACATGTGGTATTCTATCTTGCGGCCATGGATGCCGCCTTCCTCATTGATCATTTGGAAAAGGACCCCGGTGCCGCGGGCCACGGCGCCCCAGGGTGCGGCGGGTCCGGTCTGCGGCCCCCATTGGCCGATATGAATGGCGGTATCCGTGACGCCCTCCTCGGCCGCAGCGCCTAAAGCCAACCCGAGGACTGTGACAAGACCCAAAAACAAGATCCAGAATCCCTTCATTTTCATGGCACTCTCCTTTCCAAAAATTAGGATTGAAGGTTCATAATTCCAATTCTAAACGGCCAAAATCTTCATGATGAAGACGGGACAAGGATAACCGCAGATGAAAAACATTTTTTGGCCCCGCAGATCTGCGCCTATCCGTATCCTAGCAGTGTGGTGTAGCAGTGATCTCTTTACAGTATTGTCATTTCGACCCCGGCGAATCCCGGATCGGGGT
>JAZDGZ010000275.1:0-3622 GCA_043806375.1 Pseudomonadota bacterium
GAGGTGGAGGGCCAGGACTATGTCCGGACGGCAAAGGCCAAGGGTCTTTCTTCCGAGCAGGTCCATTACAAGCATGCCCTTCGGAATGCGCTTTTGCCCTTTGTTACGATGTTCGGCCTCATCTTGCCGGGCCTGATCGGCGGCTCCGTCATCATCGAGTCCATCTTTTCCTGGCCCGGTATGGGAAGAATGGCCTATGAGGCGATTCTGGCCCGGGATTATCCCATCATTCTGACGGTCAATTTTATCTCGGCGGTCCTCGTCCTGGCCGGGACCTTTGTATCCGATCTCCTATACCTTCTCGTGGATCCGAGGATCAGGCTGTGAGAAGAAGGGCAATAAGTCCAACACGAAAACACGAAAGGACCAAAAGTTGAAAAGAACAGATATATTCCGTATGAATGCCTTCGGCGATTTGGAGCAGGTGGCCATTCGGGAGGTAAAATCAAGACATGAGCTTCATAATCTAAGGGACAGACTCATTCATCTGAAAAATTTGCGTTCGAACTCAACAAACTGGGCAGTTAACCTTTTGACAACTTTCGTGTTTTCTTTCTTTCGTGCCTTCGTGATTAGGATTACTCTTGTCAATGGCTGAATTACACAAAGACATTCTGAACGAGGAACCGCTTGCGCCGAGGCGCTCGCGCCGGGAAGAATTCTGGCGGCTCCTCAAGAAAAACAGGCTCGCCTTTGCAGGCCTTGCCATCTTCCTCCTCTTCTTCTGCACCGCCGTGGCAGGGCTTGTCCTCACCGCAAGCAGCAAGCCCATCATAGATCCTGCCCTGGTCCGGCTGCCTGAAAAGCTCCGCCCTCCCCTCTCAAGACCCAATCTCGAACTCCTGCGGCCGGAGGAGGTCCCGCGACTCGGGATCTACCTCTTTGGGACCGATGATCTGGGGCGTGACGTCTTTGCGAGGATGCTGCAGGGGGCATGGGTATCTCTGACCGTCGGCTTTGTGGCCGTCGGCATATCCATCATTGTCGGGATATTCATGGGCGGGATAGCAGGCTATTTTGGACAGAACCATCTTCGGGTCGATCGAATGCTTGCCGCCCTCTTCCTCCTTCTGGGGGGGGGATTCCTGGCAGTCGGGGCCGTCTATTCAGGGATCTTGCTCCTTCTCTTTGGTGTCGGCTTCGTCGGTTTTTCCATCTGGGCAAAGAGGGTGTGGAAGAACAAAGTCGGCGAGCGTCCATGGGCAAGGTTTCTTTCTGCCGGGGCCGTCTCTATGGATACCCTGATCATGCGATTTGTGGACATCATGCTCTGCTTCCCCAGTTTTTTTCTGATTCTCACCGTGGTTGCCCTCCTTCCCGCGAGTATCTACAACATCATGATTGTCATCGGACTGACCAGTTGGATGGGCACCACCCGATTTGTAAGGGCCGAGTTTCTGTCTTTACGGGAGCTGGACTTTGTGACCGCTGCCCGGGCCCTCGGGCTGAGCGATTGGCGGATCATATTCAGACACATGATCCCCAACGCTGTAGCGCCCGTTTTGGTCTCGGCGACCATCGGCATTGCGAGTGCCATCCTGACCGAAGCGGGCCTCAGTTTTCTGGGGTTCGGCGTTCCACCGCCCCACGCCACATGGGGAAATATCCTATCGGATGGGAAGCGTTTTATCTTTGACGCGCCCTGGCTGACCTTTGTCCCGGGCTTCGCTATCCTGGTCGTGGTCCTTTCCTTTAATCTCTTCGGGGAAGGCCTTCGGGACATCATGAACCCCAAGCTGCGGGAAAGATACTGAGAAAAGTGAACTAAAGTGCCTAGAGTGCCCAAAATGCCTGAAGAAAAAACCACGAAAACACGAAAGGACGAAGGCACGAAAAAAAGCGACTTGTTGTCAAAAGAAGAGATGGACAAGCTTAACATGAGAGCGATCCTCAAAGAGAGCAGGCGCCATCCTTTTGAGACCCTCAGCAGAAAAATAATCGGAGCTGCAATCGAGGTTCACGCCGCCCTTGGCCCAGGTTTCTTGGAGACCATCTACGAAGAGGCTTTCAAAGTGGAACTCACAGAGCACGGTCTGAATTACGAATGCCAAAAGGAGATCAAGGTTGAATACCTGGGCGTTCATATTGGCACCCACCGGCTGGATTTGGTCGTTGAAAATCAAATTGTTGTTGAACTCAAAGCTGTTAAAGAGCTGACCGAAATCCACTTCGCCCAGATTCTTTCCTATCTGAAAGCCTCCGGTATGAGGATAGGATTGCTCCTAAACTTTGCAAAGCCCACGTTGGAGATAAGAAGGGTTGTCAATTGACCACTCTTTTTCTTTCGTGCTTTCTCACTTTCGTGTTTTCGTGGTTCCTTTTTTTTGTATTTGTTTTTAGGCACTTTTTATGAAAAACGCCATCCTCCTCTCCGTCCAGGATCTCAAGGTCTATTTCCGCGGTGATGAAACCGTGGCGAGGGCCCTTGACGGGATCAGTTATGAGATCGGCAAAGGTGAAACCGTCTGCCTGGTAGGAGAGTCCGGTTGCGGAAAGACCGTATCCGCCCTGACCATCCTGGGCCTCATTCCCCGCCCACCCGGCGAAATTATTGGGGGAAGGGTTCTCTTCAACGGTCAAGACCTCCTTGAGCTGGGTGAAGAGGACCTCCGGAAGGTTAGGGGCAAGCACATTTCCATGGTCTTCCAGGAGCCCATGACCTCTCTCAACCCTGTCTTTACCATCGGCGACCAGGTGAAAGAGGCCATTCTCGTTCATGAAGAACTGAATGAAGCAGAACTTGACCGGCGGTGCATAGCCCTTCTCAGGGATGTCGGCATTCCCTCGCCCGAAGAACGTCTCAGGGACTATCCCCATCAACTGAGCGGCGGGCAGAAGCAGCGGATCATGATCGCCATGGCACTCGCCTGCAACCCGGACCTGGTCATTGCCGACGAACCGACCACAGCCCTCGATGTCACCATCCAAAAGCAAATCCTCGGTCTCTTCAAAAAACTCCAGGCCAAATGGGAGATGTCCCTTCTCTACATTACGCACGATCTCAATGTGGTTGCCAATATCGCAGACCGCATCTATGTGATGTATGCGGGCATCATCGCAGAACAGGGCCTGAGATCGGACATTTTTCAAGGACCGATGCACCCCTATACCCAGGGTCTGCTGAAGTCCCTTCCCCTTCGCTCAAAAAGAGGAGGCGTGCTGCACAACATTCCAGGCACCGTGCCGGACCCGGCCTACAAACCGAGCGGCTGTCCCTTTCATCCCCGTTGTGACCACACTGTGGAGAGTTGCAAGGCCGAGTTGCCCGAGATGTGCGATTACGGTAATGGACACCTGAGCCGCTGCCCGGTCCTCTTTGGGCAAAAAAGTGCCTAAAGTGAGGTAGCGTGCTTAAAATATCCAAAATGGCTAAAGAAGAAACCACGAAAACACGAAAAGACGAAAGCACGAAGAAGAGGTATGCCTTGCTGTCAAAAGAAGAGATGCACGACATCGACGTAAGGGCGATCCTCAAAGACAGCAGCGGCCATCCCTTTGAGGGCCTTTTCGTGCTTTCGTGGTTGCTTCTCCTTCTTGTTTCTGTTCCGTTTAGGCTCTTTAGGCACTTCAATGATGCATTCCAACAACAGCATGCTTAAGGTAGAAGGACTCAAAAAGTACT
>JAZDGZ010000276.1:0-5530 GCA_043806375.1 Pseudomonadota bacterium
TCCCTGTGTTTTTTCCCACTCGTAGGCGCTCTGCTCGGGTTCGTCGTCCTCATTCTGTATCACAGTGCCGGAGCCATTGGGTTCAAACATCCCTTTATTTTGGCTCTCCTCTCTATGGCCATCGTCACCTGGCTCACAGGAGGTTTGCACATCGACGGCCTGGGCGATGTAGCGGACGCCTTCGGAGGAGGAAAAACAAAGGAGCACATTCTTCAGTTACTGAAGGACCCGGCCATGGGATCTTTCGGGGTCTGTGCCATTGTTTTTGATATCCTGATCAAAGCATGGTGCTGGCAGTTCTTTCTTGAAAGGGGAAACCCTTGGTTCATTTTCTGGAGCTTTGTATTTTCCCGGGCCATGCAGGGTCTTGCCATCGCCTTCATCCCCAATGCCCGTGCTGAAAGCATTGCTGCTCCATTCGGACAAGGTGGGAACTTTGCAAGGATATCTGTCATCCTTGCTTACTTGGTTACCGGACTTGCAGCAGCCTGGCTTTTGTCCCCTTACGCTGCCCTGGTCTGTGCTCTGTTCTCCCTTGCAGTCACCTTGGTCTTCGGGTTTTACTGCTGCAGAAAGCTTCAAGGGATTACAGGCGACTGCGTGGGAGCGACGAATGAACTAGTGGAAATCGGTGTGCTGCTCGGAGGAATGATCCTCGGAATCTAGGCGGAGCAGCAGAGAATAGGAGCGATAGAGCGTTGGAGTGATGGCCCGCCCTGGCGCGACCCGGATAGGATCCTTTTGATCGGACAGGGGTCTTCAGTCACATGGGGCGTCGTATTCGAGACAAAATTGGCAGGTCTGGGCCAGGGAGCATTGGAGTGGTGGAGTATTGGGTTGATGGACAATAAGAACGGTCACAACTTCGGTTTGGTTATTTTAATTCTGACTGTCTTCTGGGCATCCCCGTCCCCATGTGCGACTTTTAAGGACGCCCTGGGAAGAGAGATCTCTATGCCGGCTCCGCCCAAGAGGCTTATTGCCCTTGCCCCAAACCTGACAGAAATCCTCTATGCTTTGGGCTTAGGAGATCGGGTCGTAGGGGTGACCACCTTCAGCTCCTATCCGCCGGAGGCGGCCCTGAAACCGAAAGTGGGCAGCTACATCAACCTCAATGTGGAAAGGATCATCAGCCTTTCTCCGGACCTGGTCATTGGCACGATGGACGGAAACGAACGGGGCGTGGTAGAGATCCTGGAGCAGGCGCGCATCCCGGTCTTTGTGGTCAATCCCAGAAATGTCCGGCAGGTTATTGAGACGATCGGCACCCTGGGCAGGGTCTGCGGTCTCCCTGAACGGGCCAAAGCCCTCTCCGAAAATTTAACCAGGAGGGTGGATCGCGTCCTTGAAAAGACCAGGTCCAGGGAAAAGCCCCTGGTCTTCCTGCAAATAAATATCCAGCCCATCATGACGGTCAATAAAGAGACCTTCCATCATGACCTCATCCGCCTGGCAGGGGGAAGGAACATGGCCCGGGATGAGCCGATCACCTATCCCAGAATCAGCATTGAGGAGGTGCTCCATAGGAAACCTGAGGTCATTATTATCTCCTCCATGGAAAGGGGGGGAAAGTTTGAAAGGGCCCGCCAGGACTGGCTGAAGTGGCCCTCCATCCCTGCCGTCCAAAACGGAAGGATTCACTTGATCGACTCTGACTTGATCGACCGACCCTCCCCGCGGCTCGTTCAAGGACTGGAGGCCATGGCCCGTTTTATACACCCTGAGGTGAAATGGGAATGATGACCATTAAAAGACCCCTGAGCCCAACCAAGGTGGCGGGCATAACGCTTGTCATGTGCCTCCTGCTCTTTTTGGTCATGGCAGCATCTCTTCTCATGGGAACCGCCGATGTCTCTCTCCATAAGGTCATCGCCTTTTTCACGGGGGCCCTTGAAAAAAACGACCCGGCGCACCTCATTATCTTCAGGATCAGGCTTCCCAGAATCATTCTTGCCGGCCTCGTGGGGTTCTCCCTCTCTTTGGGCGGTGTGGTCTTTCAGGCCCTGCTGCGGAACCCTCTGGCAGATCCTTTTATCCTGGGGATTTCCAGCGGTTCTGCCCTCGGCGCCATCCTGGGCATCTATTTCGGCCTCGGCTTTACCTTTGGAATTCCCTTGCTGTCATTCTTGGGCGCCCTCATGACCGTTTCTCTGGTCATGACCCTGGGGGCAAGAAAGATGGGAATGGAATCATCCACGATCCTGCTCACAGGGGTCATCATAAACGCCTTCTTTACGGCCATTATCATGTTTTTTATTGCAACCGTTGCAGACAGTCGCCTCCATTCCATGCTCTTCTGGCTCTATGGCGATCTGTCACAAAGCCGTTACGGCCCCCTCGCGATCATCGCCCCGGTGCTGCTCGCAGCCTTCCTGATCATCTACAGCTTTGCCAGACATCTGAACCTGATGACGGCCGGGGAAGAGACGGCCTTTCAGTTGGGCGTAGACGTCGAAAGGGCAAAGAAGACGTGCCTCCTCATCGTCTCCCTGATCATTGGGGTCGTCGTCTCCTGCTCGGGACTCATCGGCTTCGTGGGATTGATCGTGCCTCATATGGGAAGGATGGCCTTTGGCTCCGATCATCGGCTCCTGATCCCGGCCGCCTCCCTTGGAGGTGCGATTCTTCTGATCGCCGCCGATACCTTGGCCAGGACCGTGATCTCACCGAGCGAACTGCCGGTCGGGGTGATCACCGCCTTCATGGGTGCCCCCTTTTTCATAGTCCTCCTTAAAAAGAAGGGAAGCCAGTGGAACCGGTCCTGACATTGAAACACGTGGGATTTAGATACGAACGGATTTGGGCCCTCAGAAACATCGACCTCCAGGTTCATGCCGGTGAAATCCTGGGGGTTTTGGGGCCGAACGGCTCCGGAAAAAGCACCCTTCTCAGGGTCATGGACGGCATCCTGCTCCCCCAGGAGGGAGAAGTCCTTATCCAGGGGAAAGCCCTTTCCGGTTTGAGGCGATCCAGGGTTGCAAGAGAGATTGCTATGGTAGCCCAGGAAAACCATTTCAGGTTTGCCTTTTCAGCCCTTGAAGTGGTCCTCATGGGGCGCTTTCCCAGGTTGAAGAGATTCCAGTTCGAAGGAGAGAGGGATTTGGAGGTCGCCCTCAATGCGTTACGTTCAACCCGGACCACCGAACTGGCGGAGCGGTCGATTCACGAACTATCCGGAGGCGAACAACAAAGGGTGCTCATCGCCAGGGCCCTGGCACAAGAACCCAGGGTGGTCCTCCTGGACGAACCCACCTCCTTCCTGGACCTGCGATACAAGGGGGAGATCTTTCAACTCATCTCTTCCTTGAGTCGGGATAAGGGCCTGAGCGTCGTCCTGGTCTCCCATGACATCGATCTGGCCGCCCATTTTTGCCATCGGCTGGTGATGTTGAAAAAAGGGTCTATCTTTGAGATCGGGGAACCGGACAGGGTCATTACTACCGCCAATATAGAGGCGGTGTATGACTGCCCCGTACTGGTGGACAAGAACCCCGCCACGGGACGGCCAAGGGTAAATCTCTTGGGACAAAAAACAAAAGAGGAGAGGCTATGATTGATATTTTTCTGAAGGGGGGGCCGGTGATGTACCCCCTACTGCTATGCTCCATCCTTTCCTTGACCGTTATTATCGAGCGAACCTTTTTTTGGATCAGGGAAGACGTGCGCCGGAATCAACCCCTCGTGGACGGGGTCTTGGAACTCTGCCGCAGGGGAGACTGGGATGCCGTCAGGGAAAGAGTGGCGGGTTCCAAGGATTTTATTATCAGAATATTGGTGAGCGGGATCCTCCACCGGGAATTTTCCATGGGCAGGGCCATGGAGACGGCCGCCTCTGATGAGATTAAAAGGATGCGCCGTTATCTTGGAGTCCTGGATACCATGATCACTGTAGCCCCACTCTTGGGGATTTTCGGAACCGTCATAGGGATCATCACATCCTTTGAAGTCCTGGGGGCCGGCGGTATCGAACATCCACAAGCGGTGACGGCAGGGATCGCTCAGGCCCTGATTACGACGGCTGCGGGGTTGGGCATCGCCATTCTTTCGGTCTTCCCCTACAACTATTTCTATTCCCGGGTGGAGGATGCAGCCATAACCATAGAAAAGTACGCCACGAGCCTGGAAATCGTCTACGACAAGCTCGTATTGCCTTCGGATAGTCAAAAGGGATAAGGCCATGAAAGTGAACCTTCAGGTCAAGAGAGCGCGAATCGAAATACTCCCCCTGATTGATATCGTCTTCTTACTCCTCGTCTTTTTCATCTATGCCATGCTCTCAATGGCCGTTCATCGGGGGCTGCCGGTCCGATTGCCCGCCTCCTCGACGGCACAGATTGAGAAGCGACTCATCCTCTCCGTCGCCATAGATTCGGATGGTTCGGTCTATCTCGACAAAGAAATGGTTCCCTTGGAAAAGCTCGGAATGTCTCTACGGGAAAAATCCATAGGAAGGAAAGAGACCGGCGTCCTGCTCTTTGCAGACAGGAAGCTTCCATACCAGAGGCTATTCCGAGTTCTGGATGAGATCAGGATGGCGGGCCTGACCCAAATCTCTCTTCAAGCGGAGGTGGACCAAGAGCGTTGAGAAGCCTTTTCTTGGCAGCAGGACTTGCTCTGGTTTTACACGCACTCCTGTTTACCCTGGATGCAGGCTGGGTGAGGAGGCACGCCTTCACTACGGCCAGGCCCGAACCCATAAGGCTCTCCATGTCTTATAAGAAACCGGAACCGAACCTTCCTCCACCCGAGCAAAAACCTCTCGAGGTCAAAAAAGAGCCCCCGCCGCCCACGAAGCAACCTCAAAAGAAGATCAGTGAGACTAAACCTGTCAGAAAGATCAAACCGCCTCGCAAAGAGACTGCACCACCCATAGAACGTAAAGAGCAAATCCAACCTGCACCGGCCCCCACAGGGCCTCCACCGGAAGCTGAACCGACCATCGAAAGAGAGGCCCCCCGGATCGCCCATGAGGAGACCGCCGCCGTTCCGACACCCGCCCCTGCAGTGGATGAGGTCGTGCCTTTACCCCCCGTTCCTTCCATCAGAGAGGCCTATCCCGTTTATCAAAAAAACCCCCCTCCGGAGTATCCCCGGCTGGCCAGGCGAAGGGGTTATGAAGGGGCCGTCATTATGGAAGTGCTCGTCACCCGGCAGGGACGGGTGGAAGACCTTCGCCTCTTCCGGTCGAGCGGATATCCCATTCTGGACAGGGCGGCCATGGCGGCCGTCAAAGGCTGGGTGTTTGAACCTGGCAGGAGGGGAGAGGAAAGGGTTGAGATGTGGGTCAAGGTCCCGGTTCGCTTTCGTCTGCAGTGAAGCTCCCCGCGCTTCCGCGCAGGGCATCTGTGACAAAGCCAAGCGGAACTGCGCCGAAGCCAACCCGGCTTCGCCCTGCGGGCTACGCCGCGGTCGCCTGTCGCCATTCCTCCCCGTGCTTCCGCACGGAGCATCCTGGCGAAGGCGAGTGAAGCCTCCGCGGTTTTTCCTGAACCTACCTGTTTTTTTTCAATATAAATTTTAGGCCCTTCCC
>JAZDGZ010000277.1:0-3240 GCA_043806375.1 Pseudomonadota bacterium
GGAACACATTCAGAATCTCGTCTGTCGGTATTTCAAGGTTGACCCTGCCGTGCTGCAGTCAAAGTCGAGAAAAAAGATCCATTCCTATCCCAGGAGCGTCTACGTCTATCTGTGCCGGCAACACACCGGAATGACCGTAGAAGAGATCGGCACGTCTCTTAATCGAACCCATTCCACCATTCTCTACGCTTCCGAGGTCATTGAACACAAATTAAAGATTGATAAGAAGGTCAAGAACCAGGTAGAATTCCTCAGTCAGAAGCTGAAGGATTTGGAAAAATGATTGAGCACAAACCTCTGCCGCTCAAAACCTGGGGGCTCTGGCTTCTCCTCATGGTCTGCGCCCTGGTGACGGCCTATGTCCTGTTCATGGCCATTCTTTCCATTCGGATAGGACTGACCCATTGGGGTCAGGACGGCTCCTGGCTCCCTATCCTGGTTGGCGCACTCTGCATCGCCGCGGTTTTGTGGCTCTTCCTCGGCCTGTCGAAATTCCTTTTTGCCCGAATGAAGCCCTCTGACTCCGTCCAGGTCTAAAGGACCTCCCTGATCCACCATCAAGGCATCATCTGCCCCTCTCCCTTCTCGTTCAACTTCCTGCTGCCAATGTTTCTTCCAGCGGAGCACTGGGCACCTCCCCGCGCGGCGATTGCACCCCTATTCCCCCTTTTCCATATAAAAGGAAAAAAGGTACTCCTCTTCTTTCGGGGAAAGATTGAATCTGAGCCCCGCCTCTCGAATCAGCCCTGATATCGGCTTGTTCTCATGCTCGAGCCTCTCCGCCGAGATCCATTTCACTGCCTGCCTAAGGTTCTCACCCTTGGGTTGTATCGTTGCCATGTTCTGCGCCCCTTTCATCAACTCTTATTTCGTGCATGCATACCATTTTTTCTTAATCCCTGCCAAGCCCTTCTCTTTTGTGCGATAATACATTTCAACCTCCGTAGAGATGAAAAAACCCATGGCCAAATTTCTCCTTCTCCTATTCATGCTCATAGGCCTCCCCCTTCTGGGCATTGTCGTGTCCCACAGGGCGACGGCCGCTTACTTCGAATTTCCTCCCCAAACGCTCTATGTTCTACATGCCCCCTTTTCATGGATCCCCTTTGCAGGGTACACCCTTTTCATCCTTGTCGTGGTCACCCCCTTTGTCGTGCACGGCTTGAGGAGAAGACCGGAGCGGTCCGGAGCCACCCCATTCCAACCCTTTCCATTCCCCTGGTGGGGCTGGCTGGGCCTTCTGCTGGGCGGGCTCGCCTGGACCATGGCCTGGACCCGCTTCCCTTGGTTTGAAGCCTTTCAGGCCCACACTTTCACTCCCCTATGGATCGCCTATATCGTCACCATGAACGCCTTGACATACCGCCGAAAGCGGTCCTGCATGCTTCTCAATCGGCCGGCCGCATTCCTCCTCCTCTTTCCATTAAGCGCCCTCTTCTGGTGGTTCTTCGAATATCTGAACCGCTTTGTTCAGAACTGGCAGTACGCGGGTGTCCAGTTCGGTCCCCTGGAGTATTTTCTCTATGCCACCCTCCCCTTTTCAACCGTGCTACCTGCCTTCACGGCAACCCGGGAGTGGCTTCTGACCTTTTCATGGCCACAGCAAAAGTTCCGGTCCTTCATACCCCTGAGGGTGCAACGGCCGAAGCTCGTCGCCTCGGCTGTTCTCCTGTTTGCCGGATTCGGCCTCGCCGCCATCGGGGTCTGGCCCAACCTCCTCTTCCCCCTCCTGTGGATGGCTCCACTCCTGGTTATCGTCTCCCTGCAGGCCCTTTCAGGTGAGCCGCACATTTTCTCTGACCTGCCCCGCGGGGACTGGCACATCGTCCTGTCTTCAGCCCTGGCAGCCCTCCTATGCGGATTCTTTTGGGAGATGTGGAACGCCTACAGCCTGGCCAAATGGGTCTATCACGTCCCCTTTGTCCATCGTTTCCAGGTTTTCGAGATGCCCCTTCTGGGCTATGCCGGGTATTTGCCCTTCGGGCTGGAATGCGCGGTGCTTGCGGATATCGTTTTGAGGGAAGATAAGGGATCGCTCATGAGAAGGCCATCTTCCGGAAACCGCAGGGTCGAAGAGCCGGCGCCGGTCTAACCCTCCAGCAGGTTGCTGAAAAAGACCTGTTTTGCAGGTTGATCAAAAACGCCCATCCCGCAGATTCTGCGGGACGAAATTCCTGGGAGTAAGACCTGCAGGCAAGTACGCCGCAAGTGGGTGTTTTTCAGCAGCCTGCCGGTTACTCCGCTTTCCCCGCCCACCTTCCGTGCCTCACAATTTCGCCCTCTACCAGATAAATCACCTCTTCGGCGATGTTGGTGCAGTGGTCGGCGATTCGCTCCAGGTGCCGCGAAATGGTCAGAAAATTGATTAGGTACCCAACAGATTCGGCCTTTTGGGCCATGGCTTCCTTGATCTTATCGTAGATCTCCCGGTGCATCTCATCGACTTCATCGTCTAAGATCAGAACGCGGAAGGCAAGGTCGAGATCAAGGCTGACCAGGGAATCAAGACTCATCCGGAGCAGGGAAGCCGCCTTTTCAGCCATTGCGGTATATTCCACTGGAAGATCCACTCTCTTGCGTCTGGAAATGTTTTCCACACGCTTTGCAATATTCACGGCCTCGTCCCCGATTCTCTCAAGGTCATTGTTTATCTTGATAACAGCGATCAGGAACCTCAAGTCAACGGCAACAGGTTGGTGAAGTGCCAGGATCTTGAGACATTCCTCTTCTACTTCCACCTCAAGCTCATCGATCTCGTAGTCCGTTTTCATGATCTGATTCGCAAGCTCGCCGTCCGTCAACTCGATCGCCTTGATGGCCATTCTGACCCGCCCTTCCACCATGGCGCCCAAGCCGAGAATCCTCTTCTTGATCTTTTCCAGCTCCTTCTGCAATCGCTTAGGCATAGGCTTCTCCTTTTGCTTAGCCGAACCGGCCCGTGATGTATTCCTCGGTCTGTTTGAGCCTGGGTCGGGTGAAAAGGGTATCCGTTTCTCCCACCTCGATCAGTTTGCCAAGGTAGAAAAAGGCTGTAATATCTGAGACCCTTGCCGCCTGTTGCATGTTGTGAGTCACGATGATGATCGTGTAGGACTCCTTCAACTGGTTGATCAGTTCCTCGATTTTCTGAGTGGCAATCGGGTCAAGGGCGGATGCAGGCTCATCCATAAGCACCACTTCCGGCTCCACAGCCAGTGCCCGGGCGATGCACAGCCTTTGCTGCTGTCCTCCTGACAGGCC
>JAZDGZ010000278.1:0-6574 GCA_043806375.1 Pseudomonadota bacterium
CCCGACCTCAGTTTAAAGGCGGGCGAACTGGCCGCACTCGGTGCCGGCGCCAAGCTTTATCAGTGCTTCTCTTACCAGCTGAACCGGGCGGACCTCTCCTCGATCAAAGCCGTTTCGCCGGACATCATATTGCTTGTGGGCGGTACGGATGGCGGAAATCGCGATGTCGCCCTGCACAACGCGAGAATGCTGGCCTCTTCCGATATAAAATCGATCGTCATCGCAGCCTGCAACAGGGTGGCCCAAGAGGAAGTCGAGTCCATACTGCAGGCTGCCGGGAAGCCGGTCAGGTTGGCGAATAATGTGATGCCGGAGATCGGGAGGCTGGAGGTCGAATCCTCTCGTCACGTCATCCGGGACGTGTTCGTGACGAACATCGTGAAGGCAAAAGGGATGGATAAGGTCAAAGGAGTGGTGAGCGAAGTGGTCATGCCAACCCCCACTGCCGTGCTGAATGCCGCCAAGCTCCTTTCCGAGGGAGTCGGGGAAGAACCCGGACTGGGCGAGATCATGGTCGTTGATGTAGGCGGCGCAACGACCGATGTGCATTCCGTTGCCACCGGCCACCCGGTTGAAGGCGCTGTGATGAAAAGTCTTCTGCCGGAACCTTATGTAAAACGAACCGTTGAAGGGGATTTGGGGGTCCGGCACAATCTTGACACCCTCCTGCTCCTCGGAGAGTCAAAAGGCATTCTTGATAAGCAGGATATCGAGGAGGCAAGATCCTCGCTCAACCCGAAGACATTGCCGGAAAGCGGCGCCCAAAGGCTTCTCGATATGAAACTGGCCCGAATTGCCTCTGAGGTGGCGGTCGAAAGACATGTGGGGAGGCTTGAAGAGTGGTATGGACCAAGCGGAAGAATGCTGGTCCAGAAGGGAAAGGATTTGAGGCGAATACCCTCGGTCATAGGAACCGGGGGCGCCATCGTCTTCGCTCAAGACCCCAAAATGGTCCTGGAGGGTGCCCTGTTTGACCAAAAAGCGCCGAATCTGCTCAAACCGGAATCGCCCAGGTTCTATTTGGACAACCGGTATATCCTTTACGCCATAGGCCTGCTCGGTAACTCTGCCCCGAAAAAGGCCTTGAGAATAGGAAAACAATACCTTCAGGCTTTGACATAGCGGTAACTCAACAGGAGGAATGATGAATAAGACCACCCTTTTCAAAAAATTGATCCTGGACCCGGAGATTCTCATCCTGCCGGGGGCCTATGATGCCGTTTCCGCCAAGATCATCGAGCAGGCCGGCTTCAAGGCCGTCACCCTGGGAGGATATCCCACATCCGCTTCGCTCCTGGGCAAGCCGGACGTCTCCTTGCTGACCCTGACGGAGATCGTCACCCACACGCGCAATATTGCAGAGGCCGTGGATATTCCGGTCTTCACGGACGGCGACACCGGGCACGGCAATGTGCCGAATGTCATCAGGACCGTCAGGGAGTTCGAAAAGGCCGGCGCGGCCGGGTTGTTCATCGAGGACCAGCTCTTCCCCAAGCGGTGCGGTCACATGGAGGGCAAACAGGTCATCCCCACCGAGGAGATGATACCCAAAATCAAGGCCGCCGTGGATGCCAGGACAGATCCTGATTTTGTCATCATGGCCAGGACCGACGCCCTCGCCATTTATGGTATTGAGGAGGCGATCGAACGGTCAAACCGTTACCGCGAGGCAGGAGCGGACCTCATCTTTGTCGAAGCCCCCACCTCAAAGGAAGAGATGCTCAGGATCAACCGGGAGGTGAAGGCGCCGACCTTGACCATACAGCTCGAAGGTGGAAAAACCCCCTTGTTGACTGCAAAGGAGTTGGAGGCCATCGGCTTCAATGTCGTGGTTTTTCCCATATCGGCCCTTTATGCAGCCTCCTGGGCGGTAAGGCGGGTCATGGAGGAGCTCATCTCAAAGGGAACCACGAAAGACCTGGTCGGCCAAATGATCCCTTTTTCCGAATTCAACCAATTGATCGGTCTGAACGAGATCAGGGAAAAGGAAGCCTCTTATTATAAGGATCTCTTGAAGGGATGAAAAAGAAAGATGTTCGTGTGGTGCGCACCACCACCTGGTCCGCAGGCCCGGGATGCCACGGGGGCTGCGGTGTCCTCGCCCATATCAAGGACGGGAAGCTGGTGAAGATTGAAGGCGACCCGGAGCACCCGTGGAACCAGGGGCGGCTTTGCGCCCGAGCCCTGGCCATGACCCAGTATATCGAGCACCCCCAGCGATTGAGAAAACCGCTCAGGCGCGTGGGAGAACGAGGCGAGGGCAAATGGGAAGAGATATCCTGGGATGAGGCCTTCGATCTGATCGAGAAACGCATGAAGGCCATTCGGGATGAGTTCGGGCCGGAAAGCGTGATCTTTTCCATTGGAACGGGAAGGGACATCGGGCCCTGGGTATGCCTGTTGGCCTATGCCTTCGGCAGCCCCAACGTGATGTTCTCCCTGAGCGGCAGCGCCTGCTACGGCCCCCGCATCTCTGCCCTTGACACCATCCAGGGCAATTTCTGCGTTTTCGACGCAGGCCAATGGCTGCCCGATCGCTATGAAGATCCCCGGTTCCGGGCGCCCGAATGCATGATCGTCTGGGGCTACAATATTCCGGCCTCCTGTCCCGACAGCCTCTTCGGCCACTGGATCATCGATCTGATGAAGCGGGGCACCAAGATCATCTCGATCGATCCCCGGCTCTCCTGGTTCGCCTCCCGCGCCAAACACTGGCTCAGGTTGAGGCCCGGCACCGACGCGGCCCTGGCCATGGGCTTCCTGAACGTCATTGTCAATGAGGACCTTTACGAGCACGACTTCCTCGAGAAGTGGACCAACGCCGCCCACCTCATAAGAGGGGACAATGGCAAACTCCTGCGGGAGAGCGACCTCGTGGAAGGCGGATCTAGGGACAATTTTGTGGCCTGGGACAATGCCGGCAATCGGGCGGTCGTCTGGGACGGGGCCCGGGTGGCGTACAAGACCGAGGGAGCGGATCCTGCCATCACAGGCCCTTTCGAGCTCAGCCTGGCCGACGGAAGCAGGCTTGCCTGCCGCACGGTCTGGGACGCCTTCAGGGCCGAGGTGGACCAATACCCGCTGGACAAGGTGGAGGAGATCACCGGGGTCCCGGCCAAGGACATTGCCAAGGCCGCCCGTTTCTACGCCCGCAGCAAACCGGCCTCCATTCACTGGGGGGTCCCCATCGATATGACGCCCGGGATCACCCCCCTGTGTCATGCCATCGCATCCCTCTGGGCACTGACGGGCAACCTGGACGTGCCCGGCGGAAACGTCATCACCCGTTTTGCCTTTGACGCCGTGGCCTATGCCCTGCCCGGGACCGAAGGCGTGATAAGACTCAAGACCAAAGAGCAGGACAAGTGCCGCATCGGAGTCGATCGCTACGGCCCCTACAGAACCTTTCACTGGCGGGCCCAGCCTGATCTGGCCCTGGACCAGATTTTCTCTGAAAAGCCCTACCCCATCAAGGGCATGTGGATCCAAACCGCCGGCATCCTGAACGGCATCGGGCTCGACCCCAAGAGATGGCGTGAGGCCCTCAAAAAACTGGACTTTATCGTGGCCGTCGATCTCTTCATGACGCCCACAACCCAATATGCCGACATCGTTCTCCCCGCCGCCACCTTTCTTGAAAAAGACGGGGTGAGGAGCTGGTGGGTGCCCCTCCAGACCATTAACAAGGTCCTGAAGGTGGAGGATTGCAGGCCGGACGTGGAAATAAACTTCGAACTGGCCAAGCGGTTCGATCCGGATTTCAAGTATGAGACCATCCACGAGCTGTTCGATGCCATCCTCGAACCCTCGGGCATGACCTTCAGAGAACTGCAGGAGAAGGGCTGGGCCTTTCCGCCGGAAGGGCATCCCAGCGCCCCCTATCACCGATATCAAAAGGGCCTTCTGAGGCCGGACAAAAAGCCCGGATTCAAGACGCCCACCGGAAGGTTTGAGCTTTACTCTACCCTGCGCGAGGATTGGGGCCTGGATCCCCTGCCTCACCATGAGGAACCCCCCTTTACCCCGGTGAGCCGGCCCGACCTGGCCGAGAAGTATCCCTTGATCCTTTCCACGGGAAGGCGCTCTCCTGCCTTTTTCCACTCCGAACACCGAATGATCCCCTGGCTCAGGCAGCTCGATCCCGACCCTGTGGTGGAGATTCACCCGGACACGGCGGCAGAACACGATATCGGCAACGGCGAGTGGGTCTGGGTGGAAAACTGGATGGGCCGGTGCAAATTAAAGGCAAAGGTGACGCCCATAGTGCCCCGCTGGATGGTCATGGCCGCCCACGGCTGGTGGTTTCCGGAAAAGCCCGGCCCTGAGCCCAGCCTCTTCGGCGTGTGGGAGTCCAATATCAACCTGCTCCTGCCCATGAACAACCAGGGAAAGGACGGACAGGGGGCCCCCATCAAACACCTCCTGTGCAAAATTTACAAGGTCCATGAAGAGGAGAGGGAGGATGGCTAAGAAACCCGAATACGGCTTATTGATAGATTACGAATACTGCACCGGCTGCTATACGTGTCAGGTCGCCTGTGCTCAGGAATATCAGTGGCCGGCCGGGATGGGAGGAATCACGGTATTGGAAATCGTCCAGAACCTGCCGAACGATAAGACCTATCTCAACTTCCTGCCTTTTCCGACCGAGCTTTGCATCCTGTGCGCCCCGCGCACCAAGAAGGGCCTTGAGCCTGCCTGCGTAAAGCACTGCATGTCGCGATGCATGAAATATGGACGCCTTGAGGACCTGGCCAAGGAGATGGGAAGCAAACCGAGATTGGTGCTCTGGTCGCCCCGCTAGTGGCTTTTTGCAAGAATAATGCGTCGGGCTTTAACCCTATAGGGGCCTTCTGCAACAACTTTATAAGGAGCGCGAGTCATGCAAGAGGATATGAGGTATTGGATAGAGCTTCTTCAGAAGTCCGATAGACTTCTCTCTATAAAGCGCGAGGTGGATCCTGAACTCGAAATCCCTGCGGTGATGAGAGCGGCGGAAAAAGTCAAAAAGTGCGTCCTGTTTGAAAATGTCAAAGGCTCCAAATTCAGATTGGCCAATAATCTGTTGGCATCAAGAGACGTGCTGGCCCTTCTTTTCGGAGAGGCCCCTGAGCGCGTCGTCCATGAGTGGATAAAACGCTCGGCGACCCCCATGGAACCCAGGCTTCTCAAATCAGGCCCGGTAAAGGAAGTCGTCAAAAAGGGCCCGGAGGTGGACCTTCAGGAACTTCCCATCGTGACCCATTGCAGCAAAGATGCGGGGCCCTATATCACTGCCGGGCTCGTAATTTGCCGGGACCCCGATACCGGCATCAGGAACGTCTCCATAAACCGAATGCAGGTTAAGGGAAAAGACAAACTCGGCATCAGGATGCTCGCCCCGCAGCACCTGGGGGTCGCCTACGATAAGTGCGAAAAGAGGGGGAAGAATCTGAAGGTCGCCGTTGCCATAGGAAATCACCCCTTTGAAATGCTCTCGGCCGCCACAACGGTTGCCTATGGCGTGGATGAGTTCAGCCTGTCCGGCGCGCTGCGGAAAGAGCCCCTGGAGGTCGTCAGGGGTGAGACCGTTGACCTTGAGGTACCTGCCGGAGCCGAGTTTGTTCTGGAGGGAGAGGTCCTCGCCGGCGTCAGAGAGTCCGAAGGGCCTTTCGGTGACTTTATGCAGTACTATGTGCCTGTCATGGAAAACCACATCCTCAGGGTGAAGGCTATAACCCACAGAAAAGAGGCGATCTATCAGACCATTCAGGCAAGCTCTGTCGAGGACACCCACCTCCTGGCGCTCTCACGGGAGGCCAGGGTCTATGAGGCCGTCTCCAAAGTCGCCGATATTCAGGCGGTCTGTCTGGTGCCCACCATTCTCGGCTGCACGATTTCCATTAGAAAACGTTTCGAAGGAGAGCCCAAGAATGTGGCGGCTGCGGCATTCGGGGCCTCTTCCTGGCTCAAGTGCTGCGTCGTGGTCGACCATGACGTGGATGTATTCGACATGAACGACGTCTGGTGGGCTATGGCCACCAGAAGCCGGCCCGACCAGGGACTTCTCCTCATGACTCACGCCCTCGGCTTTCCCCGGGATCCCTACAATCTTCACCGGTCGAAACTGGGGATCGATGCCACAGCCCCGCTCAATCAGTGGGACGAGTTTGAACGAAAGGCCATACCGGGCGCAGACGACATACGTCTCGAGGATTATCTGTAAAACGAGTTCGAGTTTCCTCTAAGCGGCAGCACGCTGCATCCTATTCCGAAAGCTTCAGCAACATGCCCGTCCTCTTGGCCCTTCGAAGGGCCGCCCTCATCAGGACGACCTCCAGAGAGAGGTAGGTGAGGACCATGGCATACCCCTTGGCGAGAACATGCGAAAAAGTCGGATTAAAGCCGTAGAACCCGCGAAAGTATTCCAGGAAATAGGTGAGAGGGATGAGCTCCGATAGGGTGCGCACCCAGCCGGGCAGGATCGAGACCGGATAGTAGATCCCGCAAAGGAGGAGCATCAGGCTCACCAGGGACCAGGCAGCCACCTCGGCCCGATTGCCGAAGGTCAGGACCAGGATGCAGACGAGGATGC
>JAZDGZ010000279.1:0-2555 GCA_043806375.1 Pseudomonadota bacterium
CATATTCTTGAATTGGATATGTTCATAGGCTGCCGGCCGTATAGGCGGGCAGCATGCGAAGCAGGTCTTTTGGTCGTCTGGAAAGCAGAGGGATAAATCGGTCTCTGTCATCACCAGCGCAGTCGGACCTCCTGGATTGCCTGCAGGGTGCTGCGTTCGATGGTGTAAGATATGCCGTTTGCCTTAATGGAAGTCCCGGGAAGCGGAATTTCCCCGATCGTTTCCAGGAGGAATCCGGCCAGGGTGGTGTAATTCCCTTTGGGGAGTTTAATGCCCAATTCCTTCTCCAGGGTGTCCACCTCGATGCGGGCGCTGACAAGGTATTCATTCTTGGACAGCTTGCGCACCCACTGGGTCGACGGTTTCCTGGAGTCATACTCGTTTTCCATTTCCTCGACGACCTCTTCCATGATATCCTCCATGGTGACGAGGCCGACAGCGCCGCCAAACTCGTCCACGACTACCGCCACCACGTCCCCATCCTTTCGCAGATCCATCAACAGCTCGCTGATGTTCTTGGACTCGGGCACGAAACGCACCGGTCCAATATAGGGCTTAATGGGGCGGTGCGGCTCGGCGTCAAGCAGTTCCAGCGTGTTCAACACCCCTACCACCCGATCCACCCGCTCGGCATACACCAGCAGGCGCACATGGGCCTTTTCTCTAGCGAAACTCAGGGCTTGGGCGCATGTGGCGTCTTGTTCGATAGCCGCCACGTCGAACAGCGGCACCATCACCTCGTATGCCGTGGTCTCAGAAAAACTGAAAATGCGCCGGATCATGGTCTTCTCAACAGGCTCGATGTCTCCCGTGGCGGGCATTTGCAGCATGGTCAGGATTTCTTCGCGCAATGTAAAGGGATTCCGGCCCTGCAATCCTCGATGTTTGGGAAGAAGACCCATAATGAAAGTGAACACGACGAGGATGGGTAAGAACAGGTAGGAGGCGAATCGCAGGGCGAAGATGACGCGAGGGGTAATGTTATCAGCGCGCTGCTGGAAAACGCTCTTAGGAACGACCTCTCCGAAGATCCATATGAGGGGGGCCGCCAGGGCAATGGCGAGCCAGCTGCCCTTCCCGCCGAACACATGGAGCATCATTGCGGTTGCCACGGTCGTGTTGGTGACAACGGCGATGTTGGTTCCGATTGAAGTGGTGAATAGCAGCCGCTCAGGACTTTCCAACATCTTCAGGGCAAGTTTGGCTGCTCGGGAGCCCTTTGCGGCATCATGGCGCAGCTTCATGCGATCAGCGCTTACCAGCCCGATTTCAGAGCCTGAAAAAAAGGCCTCCAGCAGAAGGCAGATCCCTATGATGACCAAAGTCCACACGATCTCCATGGCTTACTTTTCCTCTGTCTCCATAGAGCCCTTCACCGGGAAAGATCCCACGATCCCGGTCCGGTCTCTGTCGCGCCCTTCAAAGGATTCGAACCTCTGAGGATTCAGTCGATTCGGGCTCAGGGCTTCCTGTTTCGCTCATTCGCTGTAACTCTACAGTCTTGATACGGTTCTGTTCGGCGTCGATCACGGTGAACTGCAGCTCACCCAGCCTTATGACGGCACCCTTGGGCGGCAGTTCCCCATAGAGATGCAGGAGCAGCCCGCCCAGGGTTTCTGCCCACTCGTCCGATAATTCAGTATGCATTTCTTCGTTAAATTCCCTGATGGGCATGGCGCCGTCAATCGCGTAACGTCCGTCTCCCAGGTCCTTGATATTGACCTGAAAAAGTTCATCGGACGGGCTGTGAATTTCACCAAAGATACACTCCAGCAGATCTTCCATGGTAACAAGGCCTGTAACCCCGCCGTATTCGTCGACGGTGAGCGCTAGGGAGAGCTTCCGCTCCCGAAAGTCATGAAAAAGATCCGCTGCCAATTTGGATTCCGGGACAAAATAAGGCCCTCGCAGCACCTTTTCGATCCCTCGGGGGTCTTGCATAACCTCCTTCACGTCCATGCCGAGGAGGTCTCTTGCATGTAAAATTCCGACAATATTGTCCCTGTGCTCTGCGTAAATGGGGACCTTTGTACGACGCGTCCGGCAGAGTTCCTTGATCATCGTTTCGAGAGGCATTTCTGCCGGCATGAAAAAGATAGAGGAGCGGGGCGTCATCACATCCTCGACCGTCTTGTTGCCGAAATCAAAGACCTGGTCAATGAACTGGGCCTCCATGCTGTCCAGGACGCCCTCGCCCACCGCCTCGTGGGCCAGGGTCCGAACCATATCTTCGGTGATAATGTTGCCCCTTGAACGTTCCTTGCCTACAATGAGTGTAATGAACCAATCTGCCACATATCGGATCAAGACACGCAGAGGCTTGATGATCCGGGCAAAGATCTCGATGGGTTTGGACTGGAAGGTCGCGAAGGCGACATTGTACCGTATCCCCAGGGCCTTTGGGGTGATTTCCCCCACCAGCAGGAGCAAAGGCACCATAATGCAGAGATTAATCCATTTCTTATCGGCTCCGTAGAGGTGTATGACAAAGGCTGCCGACATCGCAGAGGCGGTCACATTCACGAGTTCGGTGCCGATCAGGATCGTGATGATCA
>JAZDGZ010000280.1:0-2352 GCA_043806375.1 Pseudomonadota bacterium
AGCCGCCGCCGGGATGAACGCGGTCTTTCAGTTTGACATCACCGGAGAAGGCGGCGGGAACTGGAATGTCACGATCAAAGAAGGGACCTGCCAGGTCAGGGAAGGCCAACACGATGCACCGACAGTGGCCCTCACCATGTCCAGCGAAACCTGGCTGGCCATGGCAAACAAGGAATTGAGCGGCATGCAGGCCTTCATGAGCGGAAAGCTCAAGGTCAAGGGAGATATCATGCTTGCCCAGAAAATGCCCGGTCTTTTCTCCTTCTAGCAACACATTGTCATTGACCCCTTTGGGTGCCGTTTCCTGCCGGGGCCATCCCCTCTTGACGCCCTTGCTTATCATCCTGTAATTCTGAACGACGCAACGATATCTATCCATGAGTTCCCTCCAGTCTTCCTGAAGGCGCCGATCAATGATCCGCACTTGCCTCAGAGAGGGATCGATAGGGTTGAAAAGCATAAACCTAATAAAATCTTGAGATTCTTGACAAATAAGAATCCATTAGATATAATTTTAGATCATTTTCAGCCGATTTTTCGGCTTTTAGTTCTCTTAAATGAAAAACGATCTATCCCCTGCTTCAGGCTTTGGACGGCTGGGGAATTTTAAAGGAACGTGATTCTTAAGGTCCATATGCTGTCCAATCGAGCCTGCAATGCAGAATGACATTGTTCGCTCATGACTTTCTAAGTAAAGGAAGGGAGTTTGTGAAGATGGAAAAGGCCAGAAGAAGATTACCCTTTATTTTTGCTCTGCTCATATTTATCAGCTTAACATCCATGGTCTCGGCAGATCAATCGGATATGGAATTTCTCTACTTGAAGAACGGCGTGATCATTAAATGTGATGCCGTCTGGCGTGGACTGGGAGACTATGTCTGGGGCAGCAGGTCCGGCGGCATAAAAGGATACCCTGCCGATGAGGTGGACCTCGTAATGACCTTCGAGACGCAACCCGTCGTCAACAGATTGGTCAACCAGAGCCGGACCAGTTTCGAAAAGGGAAATTGGGATATGGCCGTTAAGACTGCATCTGAGGCCTTATCGCTATCTCCCCGCGATGAGGTTGCCTATACCAATCGCTCGGGGGCCTACTCAAACCTGGGATGGTATTATCAGGCCCTGGCAGATGCTGAAGCAGCCGTCAAAATCAACCCCGATTTCGGCCTTGCCTATAACAATCGCGGGTATGCTTTTGAGAAGATGGGAAAATTCCCCCAGGCCAGGAAGGACTACGAAACCGGCTGCCGGCTGGAAGAGAAATTGGGATGTGCCAATCATGAGAGGCTCTTTGCCTCCGAGATCAGGCCGAGGGTCGAAAAACTGCTTGCCCAAAGCAATGAAAGTTTCCTCAAAGGGGATTGGGACGCTGTCATCAGTGCAACCAACGAGGCCCTTGATCTGGATCCTAAAAGCGAACTGGCCTACACAAACCGCGCAGGGGCTTATGCCAACAAGGGCCTGCCCGAAAAGGCCCTCCAGGACTGTGACGAGGCCATCAAGATCAACCCCAATCTTGGTCTGGCCTATAATAACCGCGGAGATGCCTTAGAACGCTTGTCCCGGTTCATTGAGGCATCCAAGGCATACGACGCCAGTTGCGGGCTTGGCACGGAACTGGGCTGTACCAATTACGCCAGGCTGTTCGCCTCCGAGATCAAGCCAAGGGTCGAAAAATTAATCGACCAGAGCGTTGAGCGTTTTCAAAAAGAAGACTGGGATGGGGTGATTGAAGCCACCTCGAAGGCCCTGGAGCTGGATCCCGGAAACGAAATCGCCTACGCAAACCGCGCAGGGGCCTATACCCACAAGGGTTTGTTAGAAAAGGCCATCCAAGATTGTGAGGAGGCCCTCAGGATCAACCCCGATTTCGGCCTTGCCTATAACAACCGTGGATATGCCCTGGAGCTGATGGGCAAAGCCCGACAGGCCTCCTTTGACTACGACACGAGCTGTCTATTAAGAAACGAACGGGGTTGCCAGAATTATCAAAGGCTGGGTCAGAAGTAATGAGCGGGAAAACAGTGGCCTGCGTTTTTTGATCTGAGGGGCTGATGCCCCTCAGATCTTTTCTCTCTTGCACGGGCAGCAGGCTAGTTCCAGTCGCCGAACTTCTCCCAAAACTCCCTGTCTCTGTCCTTCCAATGGGCGCCAAATTTCTTGTTCCAGTAAGCGCCGCCCACTCTCTCGAGCCAACGCCACCAGAAGTGTCTCCCTTTCTCTTTGGCCTCGAGAATATCGCTCAGAAAGATGGGAATCTTGGCCATTTGATCCTTGGGCACGTATGAGGCCGCCCCTTCCCTGTAAGACCTGATGATGTTTTCAGGGCTCAATGCGTGGGCCGTTAGCATC
>JAZDGZ010000281.1:0-2454 GCA_043806375.1 Pseudomonadota bacterium
GGTCCCACCCAGTTTTCAATGGCTTCGATATTTCCTGAGGCCAATGCCGCCCGATGCTCGGGAGTGAGGCTGTAGGATTTCAAGCCGCCAACGGGCTTTTCGGCAAGGGCTACGAGGAAGTTGTTATCCTCGGACGCCCTCTCGAGCACCGCGAGAATAGCTCTTACCGAGGCGACCTTGTACTCGGGAATCTTGGCCAGGGGATCCAGCGCAGGGTTGGTCAGGACATTGACCGGAGCCTCCCGCCAGTGAAAGGGCATGAAGGCCAGCCCCGGTCTGACCCGATTGGTCTTTCTTACCCTGGTCCGAACCTTGCCCCTTCTGGAACTCAGATAGATTTCGTCTCCCTCCTCGATGCCCAACTGGGCAGCATCCGCGGGACTGATCTCAACCCAGCTTTCGGGCGCCAGGGCCTCCAGGACACGGGAACGATGACTCATGCTCCCCGTGTGCCAATGCTCCAGGATCCTTCCTGTCATCAGAAGTATCGGATAGGCGCCGGACGGGAGTTCGGCGGGCGGTTTGTCGTAAACGGCGTGAAACAATCCGCGGCCTCGAGTAAACCGACCCTTGTGGAGAATGGGGGTCCCGGGATGCTCCCGGTTCCAGCAGGGCCATTGCAGGCCACGGTTTTTCAAACGATCATAGTGGATGCCCCCGTAAATGGGGGTGAGCCGCGCAATCTCATCCATGATCTCTGCGCTCGACCCGTAAGACCAGGGATGCCCCAGTCTCCCGGCCACTTCGCAGATGATCTCCCAGTCCGGCCTGGCTTCCCCGGGTGGGTCGATGGCCTTGCGAACCCGTTGAACGCGGCGTTCCGTGCTTGTAAAGGTCCCCTCTTTTTCCGCAAAGCTGGCAGCAGGCAAGACCACATCGGCAAACTGGGCCGTCTCCGTCAAAAAGATATCCTGGACAACGAGAAGATCCAGTTTGACCAGGGCGCCTCTGGCCTGGTTCAGATCTGCCTCGCTCAACATGGGGTTTTCACCGATCACGTAAAGGGCCTTGAGCCCTCCTGAATGGGCCTTATGGAACATATCACTGAGGGTGAGACCGGGCGTCCCGTTCAGGCCGCTGCCCCAGGCTGTTTCAAACTTCTCCCTGGCCTGGGTGTTGTCTACCCGCTGATAGCCGGGGTAGACATTGGGCAAGGCCCCCATATCGCAGGCCCCCTGGACGTTGTTCTGGCCCCTAAGGGGTGAGAACCCCGTTCCCCGCCGGCCCAGGTTTCCTGTGAGCATCAGGAGGTTGGCGACGGCCTTGACGTTGTCCGTACCGGTCGTGTGCTGGGTGATGCCCATGCCGTAGAGCACGATGGTGCTCTTTGCCTTTCCGAGAATCAGGGCGCTCTCCTGGACCTTTTCGCTGGGAACACCCGTGATCTGCTCCACCGCCTCCGGGGTATAACTCTCCAGGGAAGCCGCAAAGGGTTCGAATCCCTCACACCGCTCATTCACGAAGCGCCTGTCATGGAGTCCCTCATGAACGATATGGTTCATGATGCCGTTGAGGAGGGCCACATCCGTCCCCGGAAGGTGGCTGAGATGAACTTCGGCCAACTCGCTCAATTCGACGGCCCGAGGATCGGCCACGATCAATTTTGCCCCCCTCGACCTTATGGCGCGCTTGATTCGCCTCCCGATAATGGGATGGCATTCCGTGGTGTTGGACCCTATGACAAGCATGGCATCTGCATGGTCTATGTCAGAGATGGAATTGCTCATGGCGCCGTCGCCAAAGGCGGCCAGGGCCGCCGCCACCGTAGAGGCATGACAGAGACGGGCGCAGTGGTCCACGTTGTTTGTGCCGAGGACCACCCTCGCAAATTTCTGTATCAGATAGTTATCCTCATTGGTGCACTTGGCCGAGCTGAGCACGCCGACAGCATCAGGACCGTGACGCCTGAGGATATCCGATATCCCCCGGGTCACCCGATCCAATGCCTCATCCCAGGTCGCCTCGCGAAATGCCTGCCATATGTCCCCTTCACTCCCGCCCTTGGGTGCGTCCTCTATTCGAATCAGCGGGCGGGTCAGCCGATCAGGGTGATTGACGAAGTCCAGGCCGTATCGGCCCTTGACACAGAGTTCCCCGCGGTTGACAGGGCTCGCATGATCTCCCCTGACCCTTACAACCCTATTTCCACGAATTCCCAAATAAATAGAGCATCCCACCCCGCAATAAGGACAAGTGGTCTTGACTTCCCTTTCAGGGGAGATGACCTGCTTGGGCAGGAGGGCGCCGGTGGGGCACCGTTCCACGCATTCCCCGCAGCTCTCGCAGACAGACTCCGCCAGCGGTGCGAGTCCAAAAGGACCGATTCGGGTATCGTACCCACGGAAGGCGAAATCAACGGCCCCCAGCCCCACGATTTCGTCGCAGACTCTGACGCATTTGCCGCAAAGGATGCACTTATTGGGATCCACCTCAAAGGCGGGATTGGATGAATCA
>JAZDGZ010000282.1:0-5039 GCA_043806375.1 Pseudomonadota bacterium
TCCGGCTCAAAGCTCCTTGTTGCCATCAACAGAGATCCTGATGCGAACATATTTAAGGAGGCTGACCTCGGCGTCGTGGGTGAGTATCGGCAGGTCCTCCCGTCGCTGATCGCCAGGTTAAAGACTTTGCACGAGTAACGGCGGGGCTTCCCGGAGCGGGGTTTATAAACATGGAGAAATTTGACGCCATTGTTGTCGGAGGGGGTCCGGCCGGCTGCGCCTCGGCAATAACGATGGCCAGAGGCGGGCTGGACGTGCTTCTGTTTGAGCGCGGTAAATACGCGGGGGCAAAAAGCATGTGGGGGGGCGCCTTTTTCGGTCCCCAGTTGAATGATCTATTCCCGGATTTCTGGAAAGAAGCTCCTATCGAAAGGTTCGTTACCCGACACGTCATTTCATTTCTAACAGAAAGGGGATCAACTGCCGTTGATTTCAAATCTGCCCGTTTCCGGACGTCCCCTTACCACGGGTTCATCCTCCTGCGGGCGAGGTTTGACAATTGGCTGTCGAAGAAGGCGGAGCAGGCAGGGGCGATAGTGGCAACCGGCATGTTGGTGGAGGACCTTCTTTTTAAAGAAGGGAGGGTCGCCGGCGTCAAACTTGGGAAAGAGGAATTCCTTGCGGACGTGGTGATACTGGCCGAGGGTGTCAATTCCCTTCTTGCCAAGAAGGCCGGCCTGCGTAAAGACTTCTCGGCTGGAGACATGAAGCAGGGGGTCAAGGAAGTAATCGAGCTACCCCGTAAGGTTATCGAAGAACGCTTCAATCTCACCGGCGATGAAGGGGCGGCCATGGAATTCGTCGGGGTCTGCACCCGAGGTATACCGGGTGGCGGGTTTCTTTATACCAACAAGGAAAGTCTTTCCGTGGGGCTCGTGGTTGAGCTTGGCGCGCTGGCAGCAACAAGGCTCAAGGCTTCGGACCTGCTGGAAGGGTTTAAGAATCATCCTGACATCCGTCCACTCATAGAGGGAGGCAAGACAGTGGAATACTCTGCTCATCTCATTCCCGTTTCGGGGCTGGGGATGATGCCCGGACTGCAAACGGACGGGTTGATGGTAACCGGTGATGCCGCTGCCCTCTTACTCGGAACGGGGCTGATCCTGGAAGGAGCTAATTTTGCAATGGCTTCCGGGATAGCTGCAGCCCAGACCGCACTAATGGCCAAAGAAAAGAATGATTTCTCAATGGCTGTCCTTTCCCATTACGAGCAGGCCCTCAAAGAGAGCTTTGTACTTAAAGATCTGAACACGTTTAGGGGGGCGCCTGCTTTTTTGAAGAACCGGAGAATCTATAACGTCTACCCGGAGGTCGTCTTTGAAGTCCTTGAAAAAATACTGGAAAGTGATGGAAGGCCGCGGAAAAGGACCTTCGGCATCGTTAAAGATGTTTTAAAGAAGAGAATCAGCATGACGCAGCTATTGTCGGATGTGTGGAAAATGAGGAAAGCGATTTGAAGGTAGAAGAGAAACTGGCACTCAACAAGTATGTCCAGAACGCAGAGGCGCATATTACCCCGAACAAAGACGCGTGCGACACCTGCGATCTCAGGGTGTGCGTATATGCCTGCCCGGCTGAATGCTTTGTCCTGAGGGAGGACCACGTCACCTTCTCTCATGACGGATGCCTCGAATGCGGGAGTTGCCGCATCGTCTGCCCAAAGGGAACGCTTCAATGGGCGTATCCACAGGGGGGATTCGGCATCTGTTATCAATACGGTTAAGGGGCGTTAGCCCCCATCCGTTCCTTCTTCTGAATCATGGTCAGCAAGGCAACCATGGCCATGCAAAAGGCGGTAAAGAGCCAACCGGCCCCGTAACCGCCGGTCATGTCGACCAGATAGCCGAACACTGGTGGCCCTGAAATCGCCCCAATGTTCGATATGGCAAAGGCAAGCCCGGTTGCCGTCCCTGCCAAGCGTTTCTCCGGGTATTCCCCCACGCGCGTGAGGTAGAGGGCGTTCCATCCGAGCCCGGTAAAGCCGAAGAGGACGGCAAGGCAATAGATCAGAAAAGATGACATGCCTGCCCCAAGTCCGACGCATATTAGTGATGTACCCATCCCCATAAGACCGATGATGACGAGTATGGTATTACGGCGTCCCCCGAGCAGATAATCGCTTACCACACTCCACCCGATACGGCCGATGGCCCCGCTGAAAAAAGAGAGGGCGAGCAGAAAGCCGCACTCTGCAAGCTGAAAGCCAAGCACGGTCGTCACGTAAAGCATGAAATACGTGGCAAAGGCAAACTGCGTGGCTATCAGAAAAACGCCGGTCAAACAGACCAGTATGAAATCGCGCTCGCAGAGCAGCCTGAAAAAACCGCTCTTCCTTGAAAAGACCGGCTCCGAGCACATTGCCTGATAGTCTGCCGGGTCCTTGTAAAGCAAAAGGATCGGCGCTGCTGCCGCAATAGCAGCCAATCCGGTTGCAACAAACGAAAACCTCCAGCTATTGTAATGGAGTGCAATCAGCGGCAGCATGAATGATGCAAGGATTCCGCCCATATTGATGCCCGTCTGTTTGATGCCCATGCCCGTTGCCCTCCCTTTCAGGGGGAACCACATGATGATTGCCTTACTCCCCGGTGTCTGGTTACCCCCGATACCAACCCCGACAAGCACAAGGAGCAGAAAAATAGCCAGATATGAATGGGCCAGTGCGATAGAAAGGGTCGAAAGACCGACCAGCACAAGACCGATGACCATCACCCATTTCGCACCGAAGCGATCCGCCAGCGCCCCTGACGGGATCTGTACGACCATGGAGCCTATCGTGATAGCGCTGCTCAGTAGGCCTATGTGCACGGAACTGAGCCGGAGATCCGATTTCATGAAGGGCGCGAGGGTGCCGATCGTCATATAGTTGAGATAATAAGCGGTGTGTGAAACCCAGAGTATCGCAACAATGACCCACTGATAGGCTATCGCCATCGTCTCTCCGCCACGCCTCCGCCTCCGGTCTCACTTACCATCATTTCTTACGAAGCTGTGAACATTCTCCCTAATTCTTGCTTCAATGCGCTCCGCTATTATTTCCACGGCGCTATACGGGTCGATGGCGCCTGACCTCACACCCTCGGTAATCTGTTCAAATGCCGTCTCCCCGGAGCACGTGTCGATAAAGCGCCTCCAGATCTCTTCCTTCAGGAGCGCCAGCATGAATGAAGTCACCTTCTCCTTCCGGGCCGCTTTTTCCCTCCCCCCTTCCCTGAGAAAGTCCCAGCGAGACTTGATCGCATTCATAAGCTCATCTACACCTTTTCCAAGGTGTGCTTCTGTAATAAGGATGGGGATGCTCCAGTCACCCTCTGCCCCCTTCTCCACATGGGCCGATATTGCGCACCTGACATCTTCCGTGCCACCCTTGTCGCCCTTGTTGATCACCACGATATCGCCAATTTCAAGCAGTCCAGCCTTCAGGAGTTGAATCTCATCCCCGAATTCGGGGGTAAAAACGGTGACCACGGTGTCGCATATCTGAAAAAGGGCCTTGTCCGACTGGCCAGCCCCCACACTCTCTATTATAATGCATTCCTTACCCAACCCCTCCATCACGTACACAGCGCCCATGGACGCCCGGCACACCCCTCCCGGGTGATCACGGTCTGCCATGGAACGGATGAAGACCTGCCCTGTGCTCTCCGCCTCTTTCATCCTCACACGGTCACCGAGGAGCGCCCCGCGGCTTCGCATGCTCGTGGGGTCAATCGCGATAATGCCAAGCCCTTTCCCTTCCTCGCACATCCGGAGGGCTACCTTCCCGATTATGGTACTCTTTCCTGACCCGGCAGGTCCCGTAACCCCGATGACGTGCGCATGACCGGTATGGGGGAGAAGCTTTGTCAATTCCCTGTATGCCGCTTGATTCCCGGCCTCTACAAGGGAGATCAGACGGGCTGCGCTCATCTCGTCTCCCTTCAGGACCCTTTCCGCCAGTTCCTCCGTTAACCTGCTATCCATTGATTCTGCCCCCTCATTATTCCGCCTGAAGACCTTCAAGATAATCCTGCTGCAGCTTGTTTCGCATGATCTTTTGGGTCGCTGTCATGGGTAGATCCCGAACGAAGACAACCTTCTTGGGTATCTTGTACCTTGCCAGCCTTCCGTCACAAAACCCGATTGCTTCTTCCTCAGTCATCTTCTCACCCTCTTTCAGCACCACAAAGGCGATACCGGCCTCCCCCCATTTGTCGTCCGGGATTCCCACCACGGCAACGTTCTCTATCCTGGGGTTCTCAAGATAGACCTTCTCGATTTCGGCAGGGTAGACGTTCTCCCCACCGCTTATGTACATGTCTTTTTCCCTATCGACGATGTAGAAGAACCCTTCTTCGTCCATTCTCGCCAGGTCGCCGGTGTGGAGACGCCCATCAACGATCGTTTCCTTTGTCAGTTCCGGCCTTCCCCAGTAGCCGCTCATCATTATATCACCGGATACAACGATCTCTCCGACCTCGCCCGCTCTAACCTGTCGCCCCTTTTTGTCGACGATGCCGACATCGCCGTGAAACACGGGAATGCCTGACGAACCCAGCTTTCTGACTGCGTCCGTGAGAGGGAGCCAGGTAATGGTTGATGTTTCTGTCTGCCCGTACAACTGAGAGACCACTATGCCCCGTTCATTAAACTCCGTGAGCAGGGATGGGGCCACCCTTTCTCCCCCTGTAAAACAGCATTTGAGTGAACTGAGATCGTATTTCTTCAAGTCTGTCTGTTCAAGGATGAACCTGAAAATAGTTGCCGATGCCTCGAGAACGGTTACACTGTATTGCTCTATCGCCTTCAGGATGTCCTCCGCACTAAAACGCCTTTTCATGATGATTGTGCCCCCTTTATAGAGCATGGGGACGCTCTCTACCAGCAGCCCTCCGGAATGGAGAAGCGGCCTCGAAACGAGGAGGACGTCGTTTGGGGTGAGCTCGTAAAAGATGTCCGCATTGAGAGCGTTGAAAAATGTCTTCCTGTGAGAGAGCATGGCGCCCTTTGGGAACCCGGTTGTCCCTGAGGTGTACATGATTATGTGAATATCCTCATCT
>JAZDGZ010000283.1:0-2253 GCA_043806375.1 Pseudomonadota bacterium
CCGGACAGGGCCTCATCAAAAAATCCGGTGGATATCGGCGCCATGGGTCGTTACCCGGATGTTGACAGGGTGCTTTCTTTGGGCAGGGAGATCCTCTCCTCGGGGGAGGTGGACGCCATGATCCTCCACGGCATCGGGAGACCCGGGATGTTCAAGGAAAAGGACCGGAGCGAAGAGGCGTTTTTCCTTGAAGTTGAAAAACGAATGATCGGGGTATTTAATAACCTGGAAAAGGAAAGCCGATTCCCGGTCCTGATCGGAAGCCATTACAGCCCATGGGAAAGCCAGACCATCCACGATCTGAATGAGAAGGGCATTCGAATCTATAACAGGATCGATGAGGTGGCCCAGCTGCTTTCCGGCATGTGTCACGGCTGGAGGATGAAGACTGCTAGGGGGTAGCGGGCAGCATGGCCCGGCTGGTTCTGAGGGAGAATGAGGTCGGTATTTTACGGGTTGTTGCCTAAATTTTTATCAGGGAGCTTGGTGTGGCGGCTCCAAGGAGGCCTTTTCAAAGGCGCAATACTCGCCAAGCGCGGTTTAGACGCTCCCATGCGCTGTAGGGGCGGACACCGTGCCGCCCTGACAATCATGGTCTGGGCAGCGTAGGGGCGGGGTTTATCCGCCTCTGGTGGATTTATCCCCGCCCAAAGAGGCGGGCATAAAGCCCGCCACTACATATATTATGCGTCCCTGCAGGGATGGAACCGATGGGACTGAGAGATGATGCAGGTGGTTTGGACAACAGCCCATTGATATGACCTCCCCCTTTTTTTATGGGATTGACTCCGACCGGATCATGCGTGTAGAAAAGGGGGCTGCAAGGCTGCGGTAAGAGAAGATGGGCCTGGGTTATCATCAGATCGGGATTCAGCAGACATGGGAGAGGACTATGAAACGGAAGATTGAACTGACTGTAAACGACGAACCCTGCGAGTTGGAGATTGCGCCTCACAGGACTCTTTTGGAGGTATTGCGAGAGGATCTCGGCCTTACGGGAGCAAAGGAAGCCTGCGGATTGGGGGCGTGCGGCGCATGCACGGTGCTCGTTGACGGTTCTCCCGTGCTCTCCTGCCTGACCCTCGCCGTAGAGGTCCAGGACACAAATATCTATACCATAGAGGGCCTAAGCAGAAATGGGCAACCGGATCCCCTTCAGCTGGCTTTCGTAAATCATGGGGCCATTCAATGCGGCTACTGCACCCCGGGCGCAATCATGTCGGCCAAGGGCCTGCTGGGCAGGAACCCGCATCCTTCTCGAGATGAGATCAAGGACGCCCTGTCCGGGAATCTTTGCCGCTGCACGGGGTACCAGAAGATCATTGAAGCTGTGGAAATAGCGGCAAAAGGGTGCACAGTGCCGCCCTCACCGTCATGGCCTGGGGGTGTAGGGGCGGGGTTTAGCCCCGCCCAAACAGGCGGGCGTAAAGCCCGCCGCTACACATTCGGTGTTTTTATTCGGACCTTGGCGCCCTTCGACCGTGAGCGTTGTCGAACCGCCCTGGGCCGTGAGCCCGTCGAAAGGCAGATGGGCGTTTTTCAGCAGCCTGCTGGAAAATAGCCGGATCTTGGAGGATATAACCAGTGGGGAATGAAAGCTTTTCGGTGATAGGAAAACGCCAGCCCATGATAGACGGGTTGGTCAAGGCCTCGGGCGATGCCAAGTATGTGGCGGACCTCGTCCTGCCCAGGATGTTAACGGGGAAGATGTTGAGGAGTCCCTATCCCCATGCCAGGGTATTGCACGTGGATGCCGGCGAGGCGCTCGCCTTGAGGGGGGTGAAGGCGGTCGTCACGGGGGGGGATATCCGCGGCAAAAAGTACGGCATTTTTAAGAGCCGTCGAGACGAGCCGGGCATTACCCACAAGGCCCGCTCCATCGGGGATCCTGTTGCGGCCGTGGCGGCCGTCGATGAAGAGACTGCGGCAGAGGCCTTGGAATTGATCAGAGTCGATTACGAGGAATTGCCGGCCCTTTTCGACCCCGAGGATGCCATGAAAGAGGGGGCGCCCTTGATCCATGATGAGTATGAAAGGAACATCGTGGCCTACCGCAAATTCAATTTCGGGGACATTGAGGCGGGATTCAAGGCGAGCGATCACATTCGGGAAGATCACTTTTACAGCCAGGGAGTCAGTCACGGGAATCCCGAACCCAGGGGAACCCTCGCGCAGTTCGACCAATCGGGAAATCTCACCCTGTGGACTTCCACACAGTCGCCTTATCTTGTGCGCCGGGATCTCTCCCTGGCG